>DHKB01000011.1:116121-121360 GCA_002407045.1 Candidatus Bruticola papionis
TTTTGCATTCTTGTCATCTTTGCTAGGTGAGTCCGATTGAACTTTTTGAGGGTCAGCCTTTGTCAGTGACATGTCAAATTCTTTGTCTTTGTCAGTTCCTTTAAGGTGAACAGCAATTATGTTGTCACCTTTGACAATGACAGGAACTTTGTCAAATTTGATAGATGTATAGGAGTCAGTAGCTTTTTTGACTTTATCTTTGTCAGAATAAACTAACACATTATTGACATATACTTCCATGTCATTGTTGTAGAAAACATTCATGGTTGTATTTTTATAAAGAGCTGGATTCTCAACTCTAAAGACACGGCGCAAGAGCAAGTTGTTGCTATTGTCATTCCAGCTGATTTGGGTAGCTGGATCGAGCTCAGAGTTGCTCGTTTTTATAATATTTCCCATAGGAGCTTGTCTGGTTCCCCAAGCTTTGGAATTGAAGTCTGGAGAGAACCAGCTAGGGTTATTACTGACAAAAGTTTTATAAGCGTCGTCGTTCATGACAATATATTGCCATTCGTCGCCATTACTGACACCTTCAGTAATATTCTGATCTTGATGTCGGTAATTGTCTGATTTTGTCAGTTCATTGTCAGTATTAAATTTAGCGTCTTTGGGTAGCTTTTCATCAACTTCCGCTTTTTCAGTGGAAACTTGCTGTGAAGTGTTTTGAGTTGTCGGCACAGTTTGACTTTTAAGAGGTTTGTTGTCAGTTGTTGTATTGCTAGGAGCGCAAGCATTTAAAGACAAGCACAAGAGAGCCGCTACTGACAAAAAAATAGATTTTTTTAAGGACATGAAAGCTTCTAACCTCAAGTAAAATTTCGCGCTTTCAAGTTTCATTAGCATTTAATTGAATCCCTTTTAGATAGTTTTTAGAGTAGTTTATGTCAGACTTTTTTTGTCAGACAATGATATGGAGAGTAGGGGAGGAGTATTACAGACATGTTACTGACAACATTGTATTATTACTGACAATATTTTTTTGCGTGTCAGTATTATGTCTGTAATATAAAGTCGTTTGTCAGTATCATGTCTAATCCATGTCGGTAATGTATTGGTGAAGTCATTTATAGTATGTCAGACATAATACTGACAATTATATATATGATTTATTTATATAAAAACACAATATAATGTATTAAATTCTTGTTTTTGTATGTCAGTAATATATTTAACATTGGTCTGACATTGTGTCAGTAATAGTCAGTAATACAAAATAGTTTGATAAAATTAAGAAAAAATATCAATAAACAAGTTAAATAGTGCTTATGGCTGTGTGTATTTCCGATAAGTCGTTACACAACGATATTATCTGTTGTAGTAATTTGAAAATATATATTATTTTTGAATTATCATTAGTCTTAGCATTAGTTATAGACAAACGAAAAAATCGTTTTTTAAGCATAAAAATGTAATAATTAAGATAATTAAAATGCGTAATTAAAATTTTTTGCAATAGAGAAAATTATTAGTTTTACTCGTTTATTCACTCTTTGGAGCTCGGGAAGGTAATAAAAACGGAGGGAAGAATGCAGAGAGAATTTTAGAACCGCAAGAACTGCGGGGATAGCTCGATAATTTCATGTCTCAAGGGGCTTTTTTTATCGAGAATCTTACGACTTTATGTCGTGGTTAGTTCAGTTTTTAGCAGACGAAAGGTCCTTGATTGGTTTGGACAATTCAACTTCCGCAAAATTGACCGCTGAACATCTGGCGGAAGCAGACTCTTCTTCGCAAAATGACTTAGACTTAGAAGTTAAAGAAATTTCTATAGATGATATTTTGCAAAATCCGCTGCAACCTAGGCGGGTTTTTGAAGAGTCTGCTTTACAGGAATTAGCCGATTCCATAAAGGCTAATGGCATTATTCAGCCTGTCATTGTTACCAAATTACCAGAGGGTTACCGTTTGGTAGTAGGTGAACGCAGATTTAGAGCGGCTAAAATGATAGGTCGCCAGACTATTCCAGCTATAGTTCGCAATTTGACCAACAAAGATATGTTGGAGCTGGCTTTAGTGGAAAATTTGCAACGTCAGGATTTAAATCCCATTGAAGAAGCTCAGGCACTCTCTTTTTTAATTGGAGAGTTTAAGTTTTCTCATTATAAACTGGCCGAGCGCATTGGTAAAAGTCGCCCTTATATTACTAATTCTTTGCGTCTTTTAAGTTTACCGACTCCTATAAAAGAAGACTTGCAGAATAACGTGCTTTCCAGCGGTCATGCTAGAGCTATTCTGTCGCTTGAAGACGAGGTTCGCCAGATAGAAGCTTGGGAACACGTTAAAGCTGAGCAACTTTCCGTACGCAAAACTGAGGAGTATGTAAACACTCTTAAGGGATTGAATAATGCTGCTGAAGAGTTAGTAGAAAATCATTCTGACAAAAAAACTGTTGCCGCCAAAGAGCCTCTTTCTCCTGAGTGGAGAGATCTTTTAGAGAAACTTCGTTACAGTTTCGGCGCTGACATACGTTTAAATTCCCGTTCTGATGGCAAGGGTAAGTTAGAATTTCACTTTAAAAATCAGGAAGAACTGGAAAGAATTGTCGAATGTTTTATTTACCTGATGAAATCTTAGATCGCAGTTTGGTCTTTGGGGGCTTTCTGCAGCCGTAGTTAGTCACAGTTAGTTGGATTTTATGGAGATTTTAATGAAAGAGCTTATCCGACAGGGCATACAGTCTATAGATAATCCCTTAATAAAAGCGACTGAAGAGGAGCTTGATCGTCTAGCCGAATTTGCACAGAATTTGCTGGAACATGGCAGCGAGAGGGGACTTACGGCTTTAACCAATCCTGAAGATATAGTTAGAGAACTGATTGTTGATTCTTTGGGAGCTATGCCATATATAGGGCAAGATCAGCGTATTGCCGATATCGGATCTGGCGCTGGTGTACCTGGCATACCTTTGGCTATAGTGCGTCCTGAATCATTTTTCATTTTGGTTGAATCTCAGAATCGCAAGTCAGCTTGGATTGAAGAGCAAATTTTGAATTTAGGCATTCAGGCTAAGGCTCATGCTTTGCCTATGCGTATAGAAGACGTTGCCCATAGTGACAATTGGCGCGGCAAGCTCGATTTTGTTACTGCTAAGGCTCTTTCTGCACTGCCGTCTTTAATAGAATTGGCTGTTCCGCTTTTAAAAGTAAACGGCTGCCTTTTGGCTTATAAAGGTGTTAAGTTTCAAGAAGAAATTGAGCAATCAGCCAACGCTTTAGATAAACTTCACGCTAAAGTTGATGAGGTGTTTTCTTATACTCTTTATGGCCGCGAACGTCATATATGTGTTATAAGAAAAATGAAGCCTACGCCTAAATCTTATCCTAGACGAGTGGGAATGCCTCAGCACAGTCCACTTTAATTGACAGTTTTTCCACAAAAAGCACAGCCATATTATTGGCTGTGCTTTTTTTTATCAAAAATAGTATAATAATCTGTGGAAAAACTGTTAATAATGTTGATAACTTATAAAAATAACCAAGTATATATTAGCGATTTCCCTGGTGCATAATTCTAAATATTGAAAAATAATAGCAAATATGCATAAGTTTTCCCTATATATATCTACTATAGCGTACGTAAAAATAAAAATATTCCAATTGTACTCAGTGATTTATAAACAAAAACTTTATCATTTTAAACTTTTATACAGCAAATTAAGCAAAAATGTGTATAAACTTGTGGAAAAGTGTATTACTCAAACATATATAAAAAAACATATACACTGACTGTGTAAAACTTGTGAATAATGTGCACAAATAGAGGCTTTTTTCTATTTTGAAAAGCAAAATGCCAGCGACAATATCAAGGGAAAGAACAATTTTTAGCTAAAATTATTAAATATATCTGTTACTCTTATAAAAATTACATTCTAGTGAGGATTGTTACTGTGGCCAAATCTAAAGTTTATTTTACTGATATGTCTGTCAGTATGGAAAGACCATTATTAGTAAAGTTCCGTCACCTTTTAGAAAAATCAGGCTTAAAAGATCTCCCCTTAAAAGATCATTTTGTAGCTATAAAAACTCATTTTGGCGAGTTTGGAAATTTAGCGGCTTTACGTCCCAACTATGCTAGAGTTTTATGTGATTACATAAAAGAATTGGGCGGACGTCCTTTCTTGACTGATTGCAATACTTTATATGTCGGTGGCCGTAAAAATGCGCTCGATCATTTAGATACAGCCAACTTTAATGGCTATAGCGTTATTACTACTGGGGTACATAATATTATTGCCGATGGTCTCAAGGGTAATGATGAAGTTGAAGTTCCGGTAGAAGGTGGAGAATATATTAAAAAGGCAAAAATTGGTCGTGCCATTATGGACGCCGACGTTTTTATTTCCTTAAGTCACTTTAAGGGACATGAAATGGCTGGCTTTGGTGGAGCACTGAAGAACATTGGTATGGGATCAGGCTCTAGAGCTGGTAAAATGGACATGCATTGCGCAGGTAAACCTACTGTAAATGAGAGCTTGTGTGTTGGTTGTCGCCGCTGTCAAAAAATTTGTGCTCATAACGCTCCCACTCTTAAAGGCAAAGTTATGTTTATTGATCACGACAAGTGTGTCGGTTGCGGTCGTTGCTTAGCTATTTGTCCTCGCGATGCTATTGAAGCTAATGGTTACGATTCTAGTGACATTATGAATCGCAAAATTGCCGAATATAGTAAAGCGGTTATTGATAAACGCCCACATTTCCATATCTCTTTGGCTATAGATATTACTCCTACCTGTGATTGTCATGCTGACAATCCTTTGCCTATTGTTCCTAATGTCGGTATGTTCGCTTCTGCCGATCCTGTGGCTATAGACGTAGCTTGTGCTGATATGGTTAATAAGCAGCAGCCTATTCCTGGTAGTGTCTTAGCTGAAAGTACAGTTGAAGGTGGTGACCATTTCTATAAAACGGCTCCAGTAACCAATTGGCGCAGTTGTGTTGAGCATGCCCAAAAAATTGGCATAGGTTCCATGGATTATGAGTTGATTAAAGTCAATTAAAACGAAATTGCCCATTTTGACAAAAGCTCCGTTGGCAACAGAACGGAGCTTTTTTTTTGTTCCTTTATTACATATACATTTTTTACTATTGATGGCTATTTTTGATGTCGCTATGATTTTTTATGTCTATTTACGACTTTTTTGAATAGGCTTTACTGGCTAAGCCAACTTTAGATAGATGTTTCACGTGAAACACAGAGCATACGTTTCACGTGAAACATATAAAAGAGGGGTATTGGGGCG
>DHKB01000041.1:0-34762 GCA_002407045.1 Candidatus Bruticola papionis
ACTTCTTTACCATCTAAAGATTGCAAAGCGATCTCTTTAGCCTTTTCGCCGGAAAGTTCTTTGCGAATAGCACCTAAAAGCTTGCCATAGCGAGGGCCGACGGTAGGCAAATTGGGCTTGACAATATAGTCTAAGAAGTTCTGTTCGGCGCTGATAAACTTAATAGCTTTTACGTTAAGCTCGTCGAGGACGTAATCACGGAAGCGCTCTACGCTGCGGCGATCGGCTTCAGTAGTAACACCAATAAGTACTTCAGACAGAGGCTGGCGCACTTTTTGTTTGGAAGCTACACGAGCAGAACGACCGATAGAGATAATTTGCATAGCCGTGTTGCCATCTTGCAAGAGCTGAGCATCAAATTTGCTTTCATCAAACTCGGGCCAAGAAGCTAAATGAACGCTCTTGGGAGCTTTAGAATCTACGCTAGGCACCAAGTTGCGCCACACTTCTTCAGCCAAGAAAGGAGTGAAAGGAGCTTGCAACTTAGCCAAAGTGACTAAGCACTCATAAAGAGTGTGATAAGCAGCCGAATCGTTTTCCCAGAAGCGACGACGATTTAAACGTACATACCAATTGGAAAGCACATCGACAAAGTTTTCCAAATTTTTGGCAGCTTTAGTCAAATCATATACATCTAAATAGTCACTGACAGCCTTAATAGTTTGCTGCAAACGAGCTAAGATCCACTTATCTAAGTCGGTATAGCTCTCGGGAGCGGCGGGCACGCTTAAATCTACTTCAGCCACGTTGGCATTTAAGAGGAAGAACTGCCAAGTATTCCACCAAGTGCTCAAATGTTTCGAAGCTTCGGCCACCAATTCGGCGGAGAAACGACGGCTCAATTCA
Source organism: Candidatus Bruticola papionis (assembly GCA_002407045.1). GTDB lineage: Bacteria > Vulcanimicrobiota > Xenobia > Xenobiales > Xenobiaceae > Bruticola > Bruticola papionis. Next base: position 847 of record DHKB01000041.1, read on the forward strand.
GGCGGAGCGGAAGTGTAAAGATACCAGCGAATAGCGTCAGCGCCCTGAGAATTTAATACATCCCAAGGATTGACGACATTGCCGCGGCTCTTAGACATTTTTTCGCCTTGGCCGTCAAGTACCAAACCGTGACAAATTACACTCTTATAGGCAATTTTGTCAAAGAGCATAACGCCTAACTGGTGCAAAGAATTGAACCAACCGCGAGTTTGATCTAAGCCTTCGCAAATAAGATCAGCCGGATACAGCTTCTTTTCGAAAAGCTCTTTATTTTCGAAAGGATAATGCAATTGAGCAAAAGGCATAGATCCGGAATCATACCAGCAGTCGATCACATCAGGCACACGACGCATAGTATGGCCGCACTTTTGGCACTTAAAGGTAATTCTGTCTACATAGGGGCGGTGAGGATCGAAATCGGCAGCATGGATATCGATATCTTGCTCGGCACGCTCGGCCAATTCGGCGTAAGATCCGATGGTCTCACGCTCGCCACACTCTTCACAAGTCCAAATAGGCAAAGGAGTGCCCCAATATCTGGTACGAGAAATAGCCCAGTCTACCAAGTTGTTGAGCCAATCGCCGTAGCGGCCATTCTTAATGTGGGCAGGATGCCAATCGATCTCTTGGTTCTTTTCAATTAAGCGCTTTTGCAAGCTGGTATTATTGATATACCAAGAATCTGTAGCGTAATAGAGCAAAGGAGTACCACAACGCCAACAATGAGGATAAGAGTGAGCGTACTTCTTAATGCGGAAAAGCAACTTGCGCTCTTTTAGATCTTCAATGATCTTGGGATCGGCATCTTTAAACCAAAGACCAGCCACAAAGTGAGCGTCGTCGCGGAAATGACCATCAGTTTTTACAGGGTGAATAATAGGCAAATCATTCTTGCGACCTACATCCAAGTCGTCAGCACCGAAAGCCGGAGCGATATGGACGATGCCGGAGCCGTCTTCGGAAGTAACAAAAGAGCCGCTGACTACACGATGGCCGACTTTTTCGCCAAAATCGTACCATTTATAAGGAGCGTTATACTTGGTGCCAACTAAGTCGGAGCCCTTGAAAGAAGCTAAAATTTCTGGTTCGGGAGCTTCAGATGCTAAATTTAAAGCTTGACGCAACAAAGTGCGAGCCAAAATAAGCACGCGGCCATCCTCTAGCTTGGCGGCCACATACTCTAAGTCGGGATGTACACAAGCAGCTACGTTGCCGGGCAAAGTCCAGGGAGTGGTAGTCCAAACTAAAAGGGCACTGTCGGCAGGTAAGCCGAGCTTTTCCGGCTCACTTAAAGGGAAACGCACATAGAGAGAAGGATCTTCTACATCTTTATAAGCGGAGCCAGCTTCAGCACTAGAAAGCGGCGTACCACAGCGAGCGCAGTAAGGTACTACCTTGTAACCTAAATAGAGCAAGCCTTTCTTCCACAGCTCTTTTAAGGACCACCACACACTTTCGACGTAGTTGTTGCTCATAGTCATGTAGCAATTGTCTAAGTCTGTCCAATAAGCAATGCGCTCGGTCAATTTGCGCCAAGCGCCTTCGTAAGTCATAACGGAGCTGCGGCACTCTTTGCAAAAAGGCTCGATGCCGTATTTTTCGATAGCAGGTTTGCCGGAAAAGCCTAAGCGTTTTTCAACTTCAATTTCTACAGGCAAACCGTGGCAATCCCAGCCGGCTTTGCGGCGTACTTTGAAACCGCGCATAGTTTTATAGCGAGGAAATAAATCTTTATAAGCGCGAGCTTGAACATGGTGAACGCCAGGATTACCATTAGCGGTAGGCGGGCCGTCGTAAACGACAAATTCAGGAGCGCCTTCGCGTATCTCTAAAGACTGGGCAAATATATTTTCTTCTTTCCAAAATTTGAGAGTCTCTTCTTCTAAAGATGGCAAAGAGGCGCGAGGATCCACATTGGGAAATCTGGTGTTCATATTTTAACCTCTGGTCTTGATATTTTTATCCAAAAAAACGGCCCGCCCGAGTTTAGGCTTACCTTTTACTTAAAAGAGCCATTTTCCAAGCGAACGATCAAAAAAAGCCGCTACCCCACCGCTATAATAAACGGCAAGAAAGCTTAGCTTGTTATCTCCCCCACTTTAAATTGGGAGAGGCAAAACCTTGCGAAATATAGTAGCAATTTTATGTTCAAGGTGCAAGCAAGCTACAACTAAACAACAAAAAAGCGCCGCACTCAGAGCTAGGCCCAATAAGTGCGGCGCTTCCTAAGAAGCTAAGACAACTTCACAGCCTTTCCTTACAGCTTACAGGGGCTGAAGAGAAGTTCTGTAGATAGTTTCTACAATTTCACGGCCGTTACCAGAAGGAGCGATGTCTAAAAGTCCACTCAAGGAAGGAGTGGTATAGACCAAATCGGTGAGCTTATCTACGTCGGCTTCAGTGAAACCTTCATCGGTAAGTTTCTGAGGTACGCCAACGGAAACCAACCAATCCTGTACGGACTTGGCAGCCAAGTAAGCTTCGGAAGCTTCGCCAGCTAAATCGGGGTTGATAGGAGCCAAAATATCGGCCAAGATGTGAGCTCTGTCTTTGTAAATCACGTTAATAACGGAAGGCAAGAGCATAGAGAGACCGAGACCGTGAGCCAACTCAGGCTTTACGCCACTGAGAGGGTGCTCCAAAGCGTGGGTGTAGTGGAGCATACCGTTATCGAAGCAAACGCCAGCGATCATGGCAGCGTAGGCTAAATAGTAGCGAGCTTCCAGATCTTCGGGGTTTTGCAAAGCCATGGGCAAATACTTGTGGACTAAGCGAACAACGTCGCGGGCCAAAGTAATAGTATAAGGAGAAAGCACCTTAGAAGTGGCAGCTTCAACTACGTGGTTGACAGCGTCGATAGAGACGTATCTGGTCTGGTTGGGAGACAACTTAACCATAAGCTGCGGATCGTCGATAGCAAACATAGGATAGATGCAATCGTAAGCGATAGCTGGCTTAAAGTTCTTCTCAGGAACACTAACTACGGCAAAGCGGTTAGTTTCGGTACCGGTACCGTGAGTTAAGTTGATAGAGACAATGGGAGCAGCCTTCTCGGGTGTGAAGGTAAATTCGTAAATATCGTTGGCAGTTTTGTCGGGATACTCTAACAGAATAGCCACGGACTTGCCAGCGTCGGTGGGAGAACCGCCACCAATAGCGATAACGGCCTTAGCACCAAACTCACGAGCCATCTGGGCAGCTTCATTTACATGATGAGTAGTGGGGTTAGGCGTTACTTTATCGTAGTTGATGTAGCCAATGCCCGCATCTTTTAAGGCTTTTTCTACGTGATCCCAAGCACCGGTAAGCTTATAAGCACGATGACCGGACATAACGATCACTTTATCTACGCCTTTGGACTTCAAAACTTTAGCGATGTCAACCATCTTGTCGATGGCGCCTACGCCGAAGTAAACGGTAGTCCTAGTTCTAATCTCTTTAACGTCGTAAATATTAACGTTTTTCTCGAACATTTAAGCACTCTCCTACGTTGGTTTATTTCCCCATCCCCTAGCCTAAAAGTTTCGCTTTAAGGCTTTTTTACCTCCCGCATTATAGAAAGCAAATTGTTAGAAAAATATATGCGAAAAATATATTTTTCGCATATATTTTTTCTGATAGCATCAATAAAAGAGTAGACAGAGTATGTCAATGTCTATATAAGCTGATCCAGTAAAGCCTGACATCCTTCATTAACATCTTGCCAAGTGGCTTCAAAATTGCGTGTATACCAAGGATCGGCCACATCACCGGGGCGCTTGGTGTAGTCCATTAATAAACTAAGTTTGCCTTCCGGATCGCCGCCGCAAATTTTACGCATATAACGCATATTAGAGCAATCCATACCGACAATATAATCAAATTCAGCATAGTCGTCACTATTCATAGTGCGAGCTCGCTTACCAGCGCAACTTATACCTTTAGCAGCTAACAACTTGTGCACCGGCGGATAAACGGGATTATTATATTCTTCGTCACTAACGGCTGCCGATTCAATATGAAAGACACCGTCTAAATTATGCTTAGACACAAGATCTTTCATTACAAATTCAGCCATAGGCGAGCGACAAATATTACCATGGCAAACGAATAGAATTTTAATCATGTTTTTATTTGTTAGTCCTAGTCTTTATAATCTATATGCAAATAGCGGTTTTTCAATTTATGGGTGGTTCCTAGCAATAAATTTTCAAAAAATTGCTGCAAATATTGCGTTGTAGCGTGGATTCCGTTGGGCAAATTGTTGTAATTGGCTCTCACTAAGGCATTGCGAAAATACCACGAATTGTGAGCAAAAATATCATTATCAAGGCTAAAACCAAAAGTTCGCAAATACTTAATAATAAAAACGGCTGTCGTACGAGTATTGCCCTCACAAAAAGGATGAATTTGCCACAAACCGGCAGTAAACTCGGCTAGATGTTTTACACTTTGCGCAAGACTATTTTTGCTATAAGGGAACAATTTTTCTTGAGTAAAATCATAGTCAAGAGTTTCCTGGAGACTGTCGCAAGGAGCATAATAGACAGTGTCTCCATTAAGTACCCACTCTTTTTTGGAAATATTGTAAGTCCGAAATTGACCGGCATGGCTAAAGACTTCGGCAAAAAGGCATTTATGCAAGTTCTTATAATAAGCGGGAGAGAATTGAAAAGTTTGCTCAGACAATACTTCAGCAATGTGCACAGAAACGAGATCGGCCTCTTCACAATTGTCCTCGACGCCTAAACGTTGCCGTTTCTGCTCATAATAACTATGCAACCGCTGCTTAGCAGTTGACATATCGATTTGACCTTCGATATGCTCCTTGGCCGTTTCCAGTAAATAAGCGGAAGTTTTCAGACCATCTACATCTTGAAGCCCAATTGCCGCCCGCCAAGCAGCACTTTTTTCCGCTTGTTCAGGCTCACTTTGACGAAGATATGTTTCCAGGCTGTAACTTTGCTCATTCGAATCATAAACTTTTGACATGCGACTTATTTTAAAGCAATGCTATTACTTGAGGCAATCATTTTTTATTGCTTAACTTTTAAAAGTGATTAACCAAAATAAAAAGTCCAACCATAGATAACCTAAAAGGAAAATACCAATAGTTCAAACCGATATTGCATTAAACCTTGCAATTTACAAGATCATCTATTCATTAATATTGATATTGTTCGCGCATTGATATATAATCCGGATAGATTTAGAGTATTTTTTGGGGGGCATTTATGTATATTTCAGTTGATGAAGCTGCTGTAAAGTTTAATATTTCTAAAAGGCGCGTCCAAGTTTTGTGTGAAGAAGGACGTATTAATGGTGCTAGTATAATTGGCGGTGCGTGGCGTATTCCTAAAAGTGCTACAAAACCTGTTGATAAGCGAAAAAAGAGGATGTGCAATTATGAGTTGGAGCTATACAGTACATCACAAGAAGCGCTTACTATTACGGATGTATGTGAACTGTTATCTATATCAAAAGCCACATTAAAAAATTGGATTCGCTTAAGAAAAATCGTTCCCGATATCGGCGATCAATTATTTAGTCGTGGATATATTGAACACTTTATCGAAGATCTAAAATCTAACGATAATATAAAACTTAAAAGTCGCAGAAACAAAAAGCAGGTTTCAGGTAAAATTCTCTATAGAGATTATATTTATACTGAAAGCAACCAAAAACTAATTGCTGAACTATTAGAAATTAGCGCAATTGAAAGCGAAAAAGAGCTTTTAATAGTCCTCGCTAATTTTGCCGTTCAACTTTATTACCAAAGTCGCAACATCGAATTTACGGACAACAACGTCTTATTAAACTTTTTGTCTAAAGAACAAACAAGCGAATTCTATGTCTTGATTAAGGATCTTATTGGAGAGTGCGCAATTGATCCAGTTTTAATAAACAAATTACAGCCTGTATTATCAAAAAGAATACAATTTGTTAAGGGAGAGGACTCATTAGGAGGCGTATACATTTCCTTACGAGATATCGGACAGCGAAAAAATTTAGGCACTTATTACACTCCGCAAAAAATTGTCAACAAATTGATTGGCCTTTTATATGAAAACAGCAATTTACAGAAAAAGACGATTTGTGATCCTTGCTGCGGTACAGGTAATTTTTTATTAAGTCTTTGCGTTAAAGGAGTAGATTACTCTACTCTTTATGGACAGGATATAGATTCTACAAGTGTATTTTTGTCGAGAATTAATATAGCACTTGTCGTCCCCGAAATATCGGCTTTAGAAATACGCTCCAGGATCACTATTGGCAATACATATTTTGAAAGTTTTACTCAAAAATTTGATATAGTCGTCGGCAATCCGCCTTGGGGGAGCAACTTTTCGGAAGAAGATATCAGCAAATGCCGAAAGATATTAAAAACAGCATCTGATAAAAATATAGAATCTTACGATTTATTTGTTGAAAAAGCCTTATCCATGCTTGTTTATAAAGGCATGCTGGCATTCGTTCTTCCTGAAGCAATTTTGAACGTTGCAGCGCATAACACCATTAGAAAATTAATGCTCGACTCTTGCTCTTTTAGATTCGTTTCCTACCTTGGTAATGTTTTTTCAGGTGTTCAGTGTCCTTCCATTATTCTTGGTATAACACCAGACAATGAAAAAAATGTAGTTGGTTGCAAAGTTTCCACTGACAATAGTTCGTATACCATTTCAGAACCCAGAATTTTTTCAAACGACACGCTTTCATTCAATGTGTCTGACGAAGAGAATAGGTGTCTGAATGCAATTAGCAATATAAAAAATGTTACTTATTTGAAAGACAACGCTCAATTCGCACTTGGCATAGTCACTGGCAATAACAAGGAATATCTATCAACCGAAAAAGGTATCAATAATGAAGTTATTCTCAAGGGCAATGATATTACGAGATATAGAATAAAAAAGGCAAAAAATTATATTCGCTTCGTACCGGAATCTTTTCAGCAAGTCGCCCCTGTTGAAATGTATAGGGCAAAGGAAAAATTACTCTATCGTTTTATAAGCGAGGTTCCTGTCTTTGCCTATGATAACCAGCAAACACTCTCCCTGAACAGCTGCAATGTTCTTATCCCTCGTATTAAAGGCCTTGAAATAAAGTATATTCTTGCAATACTTAACTCAAGTGTTACTGTTTATTTTATTGCAAAGAAGTTTAATTCTGTCAAATTGCTTCGTTCACACATTGAGCAAATGCCTATACCATTTGTTCCAATGGATGTTCAAATTCCTATCATAAAAGAAGTAGACCGCATAATGAGTTCTTCCGAAAATATAAGTGAGCTTTATAAAGATTTGGATAACGAAGTTATGAAATTATTTGGCCTTTCTAAAACAAATAGAAATATTATAAAAAATGCTTTATATGGGAAGAATTTATTCATTGATACGTAGCTTTCATTTGTAAAAACAGGTCGTAAAGTTCCTCATATGTAAGCCACTTAACAAAGTGCCTCCTATGATAATCAATGGTACTGCGATTCAAATGGAACTGGCCTTCACCATCATTGCCTTTGTGCTGCTTGTCTGAATATCCGGGACAGGACACGATCTTATCGGAGTTCATCTTAAAGATAGCAATACCGTCAGCAAAAAACAGTCCATAGTAAAGAACATCAAATTCTAATCGCTTCACCTGCTGAATATTACAGTCAAAGTCGTGATTGCACCTATCTGTGCTACTAAGCGCACGATTTCCAATGTTTGCTTTTTTACATTGCTCGATAACATTAAAACGAGTAATGAGTTCATCATTAGTTTTCATAACAGTAGAGAATTTTACTTCAATTCTCTGCTTTCTGACTTCATCATAAAGATCATGAAACTGATTGTGAGATTTAGTATAACCATATAGTTTTTCAATCATAAGCTCTGCAACAGTACCGAATCTGCGAGTTCTAAGTGCAAAGATACCGTCACGGAACTCTTTTATATAATTTGTCACTCTTTATAAATCCTCGTTGAGTTTGATATCAGTTTATATTTAAGATAATAATTTTCTGCTAACTAATTTTAGATCTATAGTTATCAACCGCCGTAAAAAACTAAGTGTCCATTTTGCAGTAATAGAGCATATTTTCTTGTTTATCATAAACAACTATAGTAAAATTACGCAAACCGTTAGTGGCGCCGTCTCTCTTTATTTGATTTTCAGATTCTGGCTGTCTATCTCTAAGCCAATAATAGCCATTCCTAACAGGAGGAACGAGCCTATTCCCATCGCGATCGGTTACAAAGGGCCCTACTCTGCCGCCTTCTATTTCACGGCCATAAAGTAAAGTCTGGGCTGCTGCATCCAAAGGAAAAGCTTGCCATTCTTTGGAGCTAGCCAGCTCTTTTCCTACTTTATCATTAGTAAACTTGACTGATACCAACAGATGTCCGTCACCGTGAAAACCGCCGTGAGTATCTTCAGACTTAACAATTTCACCACCGCAAATATCAATACCCAGCTCGCGACTAATATTTCTTAGCATACGGTCAGTGCTGTGAGTGGTATACCAAAAAATGCCAGCCATCACACAAGCCACAGCTAAAACCAAACAGTACACTATTTTGCGGTTCATAAAAAGCCGTCCCTTTCACGTCGTCAAACAGTCAGAAAATATTATCACGTATCAACGAATTTAACCAGATTCATAGGTAAAAGCCGCTATAAGTTAAGCATCTTTAAGCTCCTGAGTATGCACCAAGGCAGCATAAGCTCCACCTTTTTGCATAAGTTCTTCATGGCTGCCCAGCTCAATAATTTGACCATTATCAATAACGGCAATGCGAGTGGCATTTTTAACAGTAGAAAGACGATGGGCAATTACAATAGTAGTACGTCCTACTGACAATTTGTCGAACGTTTTCTGAATTTTCGCTTCAGTAACGCTATCTAAAGCGGAAGTAGCTTCGTCCAAAATTAAAATAGGCGGATTTTTTAGGAAAATACGCGCAATAGAAATACGCTGTTTTTGACCACCGGAAAGCAATACGCCACGCTCGCCGACATTGGTATGCAAGCCTTCAGGCATAGCTAAAACATCTTCATAAATTTCCGCTAATTTGGCAGCTTCAACTATTTCCTCTTCAGACGCATCCAATTTTCCATAGCGGATATTTTCTAAAATACTGTCCGGAAATAAAAAGACATCTTGGGAAACTACGCCGATATTTTGGTGCAAAGATTCTTGCGTAACGGTACGCACATCTTGACCGTCAATACAAATTTTTCCCGAGCTAACATCATAAAAGCGCGGCACTAATTGACTGAGCGTAGTTTTACCACCACCGGAAGAACCGACAAAAGCTATAGTTTCGCCTGGCTGAATAGTCAAAGAGACATCATGTAAAATATCACGTCCAGCTTGATAGGCGAAAGAAACATGCTCAATATCGACACGTCCTTTGACGTTTTGTAAAACATGGGCATTAGGAGCATCTTGTAAACTAGGCTCGGTGCGCATAAGTTCCACAAAACGATGCAAGCCGGCCATACCGTTAGATAGCAATTCAGCCGTAGAAGCCAAACGACGAATAGGATTTACAAAAGTTGTCACATAAAGGCTAAAAGTAATTAAATCGATAATGTTGAGTTGACCGGCCATAATCAAAGCGCCACCCACAGCAATAACGGCCACCGAAAGCATACAAACGAAAAATTCTATGGAAGCATTGAAAAGGCCCATGGCTCTATGGAAACCATATTTAGAGTGACGATAACTGCGATTGGCAGCGTCAAATTTGCTAAGTTCAACATTTTCGTTAGCAAACGCTTTAGCAGTTTTAATACCGGAAAGGCCCGATTCAAAATCGGCATTGATAGAGGCTGTCACTTTTTTTACTTGGCGGGAAGCTTCACGCATAGATTTGCGGAAGTACCACACAACGCCCAAGAAAATAGGAATCATAATGGCAATAACCAAAGCCAAGCGCCACTGTATAGTAAACATTACCACCAAAGCACCGACAATAGTCAAAGTAGAGATAAAAATATCTTCCGGACCGTGATGGGCCAATTCGGTAATATCAAAAAGATCGGCAGTAAGTCGGCTCATAAGCTGGCCGACTCTATTTTTATCAAAAAAGTCGCAGCTTAGTTTCTGTATATGGCGAAAAAGATCGCGACGGATATCATTTTCTACCAATATGCCAAAGCGGTGTCCCCAATAAGCCACAATATAAGTACAAACGGAGCGCAAAATATAAGCTATAGTAATAACAGCCATTACGCTCCAAAAAGCTCTCCAAGCATTTTGTGGCAATAAAGTATACAAGCACCAACGAGAGACAGCCGGAAAGGCTAAGTCTATTAAAGAGATAATTAAAGCGCTAGTTATGTCCAAAAAGAATAACTTTTTATGCGGCTTAAAATAAGAAAAGAAAATTTGTAATTCAGATTTGTTACTAAAGTCTTGCATAATGAGTTAAATAAAAAATGATCAAAAAATTGGCCAGCTAGTTGGGCTGGAACCCTCCCAGGCGAAAAATCTTTGTGTCATTTTGTGTATTCCTTTTTTTATCAATAAAAAAAGCAGCTTCATCAGCTGCTTTTTTGGGCTTACTCGTTAATATTGCGCATCATCATTAGTATGCGTTTCGTTTATAGCGCCATTATTTTGTGAATCTGGTCGAGAATAATGCTGTCCAGTGAAATTATTTTGCGCTCTATTGGTGGGTAGCTGTACTGGCTCTTGGTTTAAAGGAATTGCGCGTACAGTCTGCGCAACTTGTGTTTGGACATTATCGCTGTTGGCATAGCCACTTCTCATATACATAGCAGCTACAACTATAAGAGCAAAAATTATAGCCCAGCAAAGCATTATGAAGAACAATGAATCGGTGCAAATGCCTACAAAGCCAATCATTAAAGCCCAAAACAGAATAGAAACCACACAGCCCAGCGTTCCAGTTTGCTTTTTATTACGTTTAGCTTCCAAAGCTGCAATCTGTTTTTGTCTCTCTTTAAGCTTAGCTAATTTAGCTTGCTCACTTGGAGTTAATTTAAATCTACTATCTGAGGCTTTTTTCTCTTTTTCTAACAGCTCACGTAATTGATCCTTAAAATCGATAATATCAGTAGAAGAATACGTGATCATACAAGGTATAATGGCAAAAATGGAAGCGGTAAAAGAGCCTAAGCCCAAAGCAACCATAATCTCATTATTAAAAAAGTACCAGCCTATAAAGGCTATGACTAAGCCTCCAAAAAAAGCGGTAACATCTAGCCAGGCTAAAAATTTTGCCATATAAATAATGGCCTTTTTTATACCCTTTGGAAAAAGATTGAGGAAATATTCTGAAAAATCCATAGTACTGTCGCCCTCGCTTTCTCTGCTTAGCTAGATAGCTGTATCTTAGAATTGGACACGTTCGTAACTTTGTGATTCAGCATTTACATTCTGGCTGCGCTTGGCATTATCTTCTCGATTTTGCCTATCAGAACGTTCTAAAGCTTCATCGCGAATAGAGTCATGTTCTTCGTTATTTTGCTGCTTAAGATAATCCAACTTGCCAGCAGCTTCCTCATCTAAAATTTGTCTAAATTCACGCAAATTTTTTATAGCACTACTTATAAAAGTTACAGCTATAAAACCACCAACTATGGTCATTAAAAATCCGTTAGTAAAAGCAGAACTACTCTTAGCGTTTATTAAATAATATAAACCGTTCAGAGCAATTAAAGCGCCCATTCCCCCAGACAACATAATTTTATATTGCTTTCCCTCGGCGTCCGGCTGTTTAGCCATAGTTAAAAGATGTTTTTTTCGCTGATCTTCAGTCATATTTTGCTTGGCAGAATCTATGACAGCATAAAGGTAAGCAAAGGCTGGAATAATACAAACAAAAAGAAAAAGCCTCAAAGCATCAAAAAACTCAAAATCTTCTATAGTAAAAGCACAAACGATCAGACCAATCAATCCTATAGCTACAAATAATAAAGAAAGCTGTCCAACTAATCTAACTTTAGGGCTTACGCTCGACTTTTTGCTGCCACTCTCTAATTGGTAAGCAGCGCTCTCTCGGTTTTCCACTTTGCCAACCCTCCATACTATTCTTTATTTGTTAAATTTTCTTTATTATTACCGAATATTTTGCTTTTGACTATGTATCTCCACTAAATTGTCGATAGCCATTTCCACGTCAAGAGTATGAAAACCGAGCCAAGAATCGTGCATAAGTTGCGCATTAGCAATTTTGTATATTTCTCTACTGGTAATATTGGCATAATAGTGCCAATAACGGTATACATAACCAGTCCAATACATTATTTCTCTATTATATACGGTACCGGCTTTTTTTAATCCACCAGCTTCGTCTTCTATTTCTTCTAAAATGTATTCTTCGCCGGCCCATTGCAAGCGATCATAAATATCATCTAAAGCTAGGGCTGCCTTACTATTCATGAAAGTCTCAATAAAAGCAGGACAATCATAATTACTTTTAAGAGCCAATTCAAAAAGACGCCCTTGAATATCACAAAGTTGCCTATGATCAAGACGAAGATGCACCATTTTATTTAAACTTCATCCTCCATAATTTCATCAAAGAACCGCCCTTCACGACGATACAAACGACAAATTTTTTCTGCGGCAGATATTCCTTGAAAGCGTGGTTGCTCACTTTTAATCTTCAATAAATTCAATTCTTTTTCGGCAAAACTTTCTGTCTTGATAATATCAACTTGGCAACAAGCTTTTTGAGTTAAAGCAACATACTGTTTACCAAGTTCTAAAGCTGACAAACTATTTACCAAGGCCTTATCAGTTATTTCTCCACTGAAAAACCTATCCAATACGACAAACATCCTATCATTGGCAATATAACCGACGATCATATCGCAATCGCCACTCAAACTCTTAAACTTTCGATAAATTTGCGTCCCTCGCCAAGGCTCCATTTTACCACGATTATAAGCAACAAAAAGGGCCCAGTCTAAGCCAACTTCAAGGTCTAAAGTGTTAAGTCCATTCAAATTTACATTCAAAGTATATAACTTAGCATTAGGGTAATTGCAAACTAAAGTTAAAGGCTGGCTACGCTCAGTTCCCATATAAAAGCCTTTGCCAAAATTGCAACGATCACGGCTTACAGGAGCGATATTTCCAACTAAACCAGCCTTAGAACCATGATATAAAATCAAATTTTGTGAAGTTAAACTCAAAATATAGAATATCCTATTATAAAAAATATAACTAATTTAGAACTGTACTTCATCATAGAAACTATCGCCAGATGAGGAATAATTAGAAGAACGGCGTGAATTTTTCTTTGGAGCAGGCGAGCGGTGGCAATTATAGCGATTTTCTCCACGCTCATAATCAGGATCATCAATATAGTCATTTTCAGCGTACATATTGTTAGGATGGCTATCGTTAGTAAAAGGAACGCCTTCTTCCTCCGCAATTAAACGAGCAAGTTCTTCCTCGCCTTCATCGGGAGGCAGTTCTACAAAGGTAGCGCCAGCAGCTTCTTCAGCCAAAACTTTTTTATATCTGATAATATTGAGAATACAAGACTTTATAATGCTGACGCCTGCAAATGTCCAAGCAATTGCCCCCAATATGTGTTCGAGAGTAGATAAATTGGGCCAGTTAAAGTTAAAATTATGGATTAGAAAGTAGTTGATTATTCCAAAACTAATAAAAACAACCCCTACAGACATACAACCGTACGAGTCGGAAGTTTTGCTCTCTTTAGCATCTTTTAACAATTTAGCTCTTTTTATCTCTTCAGATTCATTATCTTCGGAAAATTGAACCCCAACTGTAAACAAAATAATTGCCAGATAAACCGAACACCACGCACCCTGAGAAAAAGAGAAATCATCAAGCGCAAGTGAGAGCAAACAAGAGATTGCTATGCCTCCAATGAACATTGTATAAGATGATCTTGTCAAAAAGATACTAAATTTATTGGAAAGCGTTTGAGTTTTAGTTTGCCTAGCTAATTCAGCTTGTCTAACCATTTCTTTTCTAGCTGCACATTTTTCCGATTTTTTACCCGACATAGAAAGCACCCCGCAAGACAATTTTTTTACCAAAGCTATAAATGCCAAAATTCCACATACAACTGTGAAAGCCTAGTTTTCTAGCTTAACTGGTGCGCTAATTAAATATCGTCGCTTATTTTCAACGCTTAAATGAACTAGATAAAGTGGCAGCTTTACTCTTACTTTTACAGCTGTTATCATAAATTTTGCGATTATAATAATAAAAACTATAATTTTTGTATATTATTTACGGATATAAATACTATATGGAGGCAATTCAATTATGATTAGCAGACCCTTATATTTAAACAAAATCATGGCCTATGTGGATACGCCTTTTGTTAAAATTCTTACCGGAGTGCGCCGCTGCGGCAAGTCTACACTTCTTAAAATGATTATCGAAAAGTTAAAAACAGAGAAAAACATTCTCCAAGAACAAATTGTCAGTTGTCGTTACGATTCAATGGAATACGAAGATCTGACAGCTAAGCAAGTGTATAATGATCTAAAAGCTCGGCTTTCAAGTAGTGGAACAACCTATTTATTTCTTGACGAAATACAAGAAATAGACGGTTGGGAAAAAGTTGTTAATTCTTTAGCTTCAGATTTTGACGTAGATGTATATATTACAGGTTCAAATTCTAGAATGATGTCTTCTGAAATATCAACTTATCTTACCGGAAGATATGTTTCTTTTCGTATTTTTACTTTATCTTTTAAGGAATATCTAACTTTTAGAAATTTTTTCACTTCTATAAGCGATCCCAAAACAGAACTTGCTAATTATATTCGTTTAGGTGGTTTTCCGGCTACCCACTTACAAGCGTATTCTCAAGACGAAGTATATACAATCGTGCGTGACATATATAATTCTACAATATTTTCCGACATTGTCAGGCGCAATCAAATCAGAAAGATCGATCAATTAGAACGAATAGTGAAATATGTATTCAATAATGTGGGACAAACTTTTTCTGCCAAATCTATTGCAGATTATCTAAAATCTGAGCGTAGGACTATCGATAGCGAAACTGTTTATAGTTATTTGGAAAAGCTAGAGAAGGCCTATCTTATTCACCGCTGTTCAAGATACGATTTGCAAGGTAAAGAAATTTTAAAAACACAAGAAAAATTTTATCTTGCGGATACTGCTCTTCGCTATAGTGTTCTTGGTTATAATACTGACAGCGTTGCTTCAAGTTTAGAAAACGTTATATATCTAGAACTTTGCCGTCGTGGATATACTGTAAATGTAGGAAAAACAAATGACGGTGAGATTGATTTTGTAGCCAACAGACAAAATGAAAGAATTTATATTCAGGTAACACAAGAAATAAGCTCCGAAAAGACAGAAAAGCGAGAATATGAGCGCTTGCTAAAAATTCGCGATAACTACCCCAAATATGTTCTCACCACCGATACTTTTGGAGGCGGCAACTATAAAGGAATTAAAACTATGCACATAGCTGATTTTTTGCTTAGCAATGAATATTAAATGTTTTAACTGTGAACCGAGCGGCTAAAACTCTACATAATCGCAATTTTTGCCATTATGTAGAGTTTTGATCACTACTTAAAGGCGTCAGTGTTTGACTGAAGGATCGTTTATCACTTTTTACGTCGCGGCAGGCAATTGTTTCCGTGAGTACATAAAATAGTAAGCAATGCCGATAATATCAGCTAAAGCCCAGCCAATAGGTACAGAAAGCCAGATACCAACTACACCAATAGCCGGAATGGCTGACAAAGCGTAAGCTAAAACTACACGCGTACCTAAAGAAGCAACAGTTAAAATTACCGACATGGAAGGCATATTGACAGCGCGGTAATAGCCGTAAAGTAAAAACAATATGCCTATACCGATATAACAAGCTCCTTCAATGCGTAAATACTGTATACCAACGGTGATAATAGCTTTTTCTTGCGAATCGATAAAAATTTGCATAAGAGGCTGGGCGAAAGTAAAAACTAAAACGCTGATAATAAAGCAAAATATTGCTGAAGTTAATATCGCGCTGCGAATACCAAGGCGAATGCGTTCAGGCTGTTTGGCGCCGTAGTTTTGAGCCACATATGTAGAAAAAGCGTTGCCAAAATCTTGCACCGGCATATAAGCAAAAGAATCGATTTTAACTGCGGCCGCAAAAGCAGCCATAACCACAGTACCAAAACTGTTGACTAAGCCTTGCACCAACAAAATACCGAAATTCATAATCGATTGCTGTACACTAGTCATTACCGATAGATTCACAATTGAAGCTAAATCGGCTTTGTCCCAACACATATCCACTCGTTGTGGCCGCAAGTGTGGGAATTTATTCAAAGTATAAATAGCAATAGCAATTCCGGCCAGGAACTGCGCTGCTATCGTAGCCCAAGCGGCGCCCCCTACTCCCCACTTAAAAACCAGTACAAACAATAAATCCAAACCGATATTGCCTAGAGCAGCTACCGCCAAAAAATATAAAGGTGTTACAGAATTGCCCACCGCGTTAAGTAAATTGGCAAAATAATTATATAAAAAGGTAGCCATAATGCCAGCGAAAATGATCTTCAAATAGACGCTCATTAAAGGCTGCACTTCTATAGGCACACAAAGCCAATGCAAAATATGACCTAGCCCTAAATATACACCAATATTAAGTAGCAAAGCTGCCGTAGCAATTAAGCTAAAAGACATAAAAATGCAACGCCGCAATTTATCAAACTGGCCGCTTCCATATTGCATAGCAATAGCTGCTCCACTCCCCATACACAGCCCTAATATTATGGAAGTCAAAAAGATCATCAGGGCATACGAGGAACCGACAGCAGCCAAAGCATTAGCGCCCAAGAAGCGGCTCACAATCCAAGTGTCGGCTATATTGTAAGTTTGCTGTAATAAATTGCCACACATTAAAGGCAAAGCAAAACGCAAAATATTTAAAGTTATCGGCCCTTTAGTTAAATTATATTGCATAATGTTTAATAAACACGCCGCACAGGAATGCGTATTTCGGTGACATATTGTTTAGGGTCGCTACTCAATACATTATCTATCAAATTTAATTCTCGCGAAAAACCAATAATTTCTAATTTTTCAGCCTTTATATATTGCAACATTTTTTGATAATGAGTTGGCGCCTTATCGTGACTACCTTGAAAACGCATAGAGACACATAAACCAGGCTCTATACTGTCAATTTCACCTTCATATGTATCTTCATCATCTAAGATGATAAATACTACATCGTAGCGATCGTATTTACCTAAATATAAATTTTCTTTACAAATACCTACACCAACTTTACCTTGAAAAGTAAGTGGAACTTTTTGATGTTTTTCCAAACGTCTAATTGAATGTTCTAATGACAAATAAGATTTCCATTTGACTGAATCTTTAATCCAAACTAAACGACAAGCTTCTGTAGTTAATAATTTTATTTGTTCCAAATTAGAATGGCGAGCGTCTCTAATTTGTGCCAAACGGTGCTCTATTTTGCGTCCTATAGCTTCCAACTCACTCTTTTTTTGCTCTACAATCTCTTTATGTTTAAGCAAAGTATTTTCTATTAAATCTAAATCGCGATTATGCACAAATTCAGCGATTTGCTCTAAAGGCATATCTAAAGCACGCAAGTAACGAATATTGGTGAGAACTTCAAATTGGCGAATACTGTAATAGCGATAGCCTGTTTCCGAGTCTATATACTCAGGATGAAGAATGCCTAAACGCTCATAGTGGCGCAAAGTACCTGCGCTAAGTTGAAACATTTTGGCTACATCACCTATTTGAAAAAGTTTTTTCTCGTCCATGTTATCTTTTCCACGCTCCGCAAATACTAAAACGGCATTGTTGATTGGACTTGCTTATTTTGAGCACGACGCTGCAACCAAGCAAAAGCGATTAAACATATTATTACAGAGACAAGCGAGCCGGCCGCTGTTACTAAACCCATGGGGAATAAAGTATGCGGATACATAATTGAAGCTAAATAAACTCCGGGAATACGAGCAAAAAACAGCGTGATCATATTGTGCATAAAAGATAATTCAGAATGACCACAAGCGCAGAAATAACCACTAAAGCAGAAATGGATACCAGCTAATAAACAATCCCAAATATAACCGCGCAAATATTCACCACCCATAGTGACAACTGTATGATCGGAAGTAAATAAATTTACTACGCTATCAGCATTAAATTGAGCTATTACAGAAACTAACAAACCGAAACTGACGGCCATATAAATAGCATAGCGCAAAGTAAGCACAGCTCTTTCAGGCTTTTGAGCGCCGATATTTTGAGCACTAAGGGCGGAAACAGAAGACAATAAAGACGAAGGTACCAAGAAAAGGAAACCGATAATTTTTTCTACAATGCCCACGGCTGCCGCGTCGTTAAGGCCTCGCCTATTGGCAATAATAGTAATAGCAATAAAAGCAATTTGCACAAAACCGTCTTGTAAAGAAACAGGCAAACCAATTTTTATAAGCTTCCCCATAATAAAGTGGCTAATTTTAAAATCTTCTTTGCTAGGCAAAATTTCTTTATGGCGCACAAACATGCATAAGGCAAAAATAACGCTCACAGCTTGCGATAAAGTTGTGCCTAAAGCCGCACCTACAGGGCCTAAGTGCATAGCTCCAATAAAAATATAATCCAAGACAATATTTACAACACAAGCTACGGCCACAAAATACATAGGGCTTTTAGAGTCGCCCAAGCCGCGATATATAGCACTAATAACATTGTAAGCCGTAATAAACGGTATACCTAAAAAGCAAACAAATAAATAAGCGGCCGTTCCCTGCACAGATTCTTGAGGAGTAGACATAATCGATACAATAGGATCGACTAAAAAGGCCAAGACAGCCGTCACGACAACAGAAACTGCAATAAAAAGTACAGAGGTATTGCCAATAGCTTGAGCAATTTGTTTTTTATTATCGGCGCCAACTGCCTGAGCAATAGTTACCGTAGAGCCCATAGTTAAGCCAACTATCATAACAGTAAGCATATGCATAACCTGACTGCCGATAGAAACTGCAGTAATGCTGGCTACCGTATCAAATTGGCCAATAATGAAAAGATCAGCTAAACCATAAAGAACTTGTAGAAAGTAAGCCAATAAAAAAGGCAAGGAAAAATAAACGATATTCTTAAAAACACTACCTGAAGTCAAATTTTTTTCCATTAAAGTTTCTTTTCCGCCTCTGACGTTTACTTTTATTGCCTAAAAAACCAGAGATTTAATCGGAGCACTCCTTCCGCAGGCCACAATAGACTCTACAATTATTATAGAGTCAAGCTTTATTTAATGGCAAATTATTTTAATTTGAAGCTGGCGTAGGCGCAGCTATTCAAAAATGCGGTTTACCTCGCGAAGATCTTTTTATTACTACAAAAATTTGGATCAGCAACGCCGGTTACGATTTTGCCGAAATTGTACCTGCTGTCAACCAGGTAGAAGCTCACCTTTTCCAACAGCAAAAAGTAGCTAAAGAGGATATGCAAAAACTGTCCGCTCTCGATACTGGCAAAAGCTTATTTTTCTCTCACTATGATCCAGCTACAGTTGAGTGGTTTATGAGCATTTACAACAATTTGTAATTATCAATAAGTGAAGGCAGCCACTTTCTCTGGCATATTAGCAGAGAAAGGGCTGTTTTATTTATACTTATATTCTAGCTAGCAATTCTGAAGGCATTAAAGCTACAACTTTACTTTTTGCAAAATCGCGAACATTTCTAGTAATAATAAAATCGACATTTAGTCTATCTGCAGTTACGCTTTGTATAGCGTCTTCAAAATCATTCCACCGCAATTCCGTAGCACGGACAGCATCAATAACCTCAAGATCTACGAATTTAAAAATTAAAGATAATTTTTGCAACGTATCTTCAATTGTTTTAGGGTCTAGCTCTTTGCGCATAATGTAAACAATATTTGCAAAAGTCAGTACCGACACATAACCTTGTATCTGTCCAGTTTCACACAGTTTCCAGATAGCCGATGACGACTCAACAAAAGACTGTCTATTCTGTAGAACATCTAGTATTATATTGCAATCAATCAACAACTTCATATTTTTCTTTTAGTCTCTCTGACTTCACTTGATCTAGATCATAATTTTTCTTTAACAATCCTGTAAGAGAATCAGTTAGATACGAATTGACAGTATCTTTAGGGACAAAGCGCCCTATTTCACGACCGTTTTTAGTTACGATAACTTCATGTCCTGAAATAATTAGATTTAAATATTTGCCGAAATTGTTTTGCATATCTGTTGCTGTAGCGACAGCTGCAATCATAGCAATCACCTCGAACGATATTTTATTAGCTAATTTTATTATTTAGCATTTTAGCTAATATTGCAATAAAAAAAGAGCTTAAACTCACCGTGGAGTTTAAACTCTTACTCTAAACTTAAACTTGGTGGAGAAGATGGGATTCGAACCCACGACCTTCGCATTGCGAACGCGACGCTCTCCCAGCTGAGCCACTTCCCCATAATATAAGGCGGCGTTAATTATAATGGGCCGCCTTGTGATAGTCAAGGGAGCGCAACTAACTCTAAAGCGCTCCCCCATTTTTTCTATTCGGCAAGTTTGAACACTAATTGGAAGTTATCATCATCGCCATTTTTGTTTGAAGAGCTACTGCCAATCATACCTTCAGCTTCACGGGCGGCCAATTCGGCACGATCTTCTTCGCTGACATCAATAAGCATACGGCTACCTTCAGGGAATTCACCGTCAATTACCTTGTCGGCCAGAGGATCTTCAATCATTTGCTGAATGGCACGACGCAAAGGACGAGCGCCGTACTGAGGCTCGCGACAAGAAGCTACCAAAGCGCGTTTGACATCTTGGGAAACTTCAAAATCACGATGGTTGGTGCCCAATTCTTTGCGCACTTTGGCCAACATAATATCGACAATTTTAAGCAAATCTTCATTTTCCAAACTATGGAAAACTACCGAAGCATCTAAACGATTCAAAAATTCCGGTTTAAAGACTTGCTTTGTCTCTTCCAAAACGCGCTTTTTCATACGCTCGAAACGCACTTGAGGTGAACCTTCATCGCGATTGCCGCGCAAGCCCATATTTACACTAGGATCAGGGTTGGCAAAACCGATATTGGAAGTGAGGATAACCACTACATTTTTGAAATCGACTACATGGCGCTTGGAATCGGTCAGGCGGCCTTCGTCCATAATTTGCAACAAAACGTTGAAAATATCAGGATGAGCCTTTTCTATTTCATCAAAAAGCACTACAGAATAAGGCTTGCGGCGGACAGCATCAGTTAATTCGCCACCTTCGTCGTAGCCCACATAGCCCGGAGCTGCACCATACAAACGCGAAACGGTAAATTTTTCCGAGTATTCGGACATATCCATGCGAATGAGGGCATTTTCATCATCGAAAAGGAATTGCGCTAAAGTGCGAGCCAATTCGGTTTTACCTACACCCGTCGGGCCTAAGAAAAGGAAAGAACCAATGGGCTTATTGGGGTCTTTTAAGCCGGCCCTAGCTCTCTTGATAGCGCGGCTGACTACTTTAATCGGTTCATCTTGTCCAACCACGCGCTCATGTAAAATTTGCTCGATATTACTTAAACGAGCAGCTTCATTTTGGCTGACGCTATTTAAAGGAACACCAGACATAAGCGAAACTACATAGGCTACCGTATCGGTTTTTACTACAGGACGATCGCTCTTAGCCTCAGCGGAATGCTCGCGGCGCTCTTGCCAATCGGCTTCTAAACGATTTAAGACATTGCGAGCCGCTTCTTCCTTCATGCGCAATTCATCAGCCAGCTCGTAATCTTGTTCGGCCAAAGCTTCGTCACGTTTGCGCACTAAATCACGCAATTCAGAAGCTTTATTTACTAAATCTTGTGGTTTATTGGCTTTAGCTAAGCTGACGCGGCTGCAAGCTTCGTCTATAACGTCGATGGCCTTATCGGGCAATAAACGATCGGGCAAATAGCGATTGGAAAGACGCACAGCCTCGCGAATAGCTTCTTCAGAAATGTCCACATTATGGAAACTTTCGTAACGATCGCGCAAGCCTAAAATGATACGACAAGCTTCCTCTTCGGTGGGCTCTTTTACATCGACAGTTTGGAAACGGCGCTCTAAAGCCGGATCTTTTTCGATATATTTAGTGTATTCACCCACTGTAGTGGCACCGATACATTGGAACTCACCGCGAGCCAAAGCCGGCTTCAAAATACTGGAAGCATTTAAGCCTCCTTCAGAGTCGCCAGCGCCTACCAAAGTATGAATTTCATCAATAAAAAGAATAACTTTAGATTTAGCGTTGGTCAGCTCTTTAAGGATCTTGTTTAAGCGATCCTCAAAATCTCCGCGGTAGCGAGTGCCAGCAACCAAACCGGAAAGCGACAAGGAGCAAACGCGCATACCTTTAAGCTTATCGGGAACTTCTCCGCTGACAATACGCTGAGCTAAACCTTCAACAATAGCAGTTTTACCGACGCCGGGATCGCCAATAAGTACAGGATTGCATTTGGTACGGCGAGACAGCACCATAATTACGCGCTCTAATTCATTGTGGCGGCCAATCAAAGGATCGAGCTTGCCATCTTGCGCCAACTTGGTGAGATCGCGACAATAGCTATCTAAAACAGGAGTTTTAGCTGAAGATTTTTTACTAGAAGCCGCGTTAGAAACATAGTTGCGCGACTTCTCCTCTTCTTCACCTTTAACTAACAGAGCCTTAAGATCGTTCCTTAAGCTCTTAAGGTCGAAATCAAGCAAGCTACTTAATATTTCGTTGACTACTTCGGTTTCTTCAGGATAGTCTTCAGCTACTTTTAAGATAGCTAACAAAATAGCTTCGCATCCCACAGCGCTGCGTTCATAGCGGCGAGAGCACTTAAAAGCTTCTTGGATGATAAGCTTAGCCGCTTGGGTAAACATCATGCCCTGGCTGATATCGTCATCGGCCTCACAATGCTCAGCAGCAAAACTATGCAAAAATTCTAAAGTTAAGCCATGTTTTTCTAAAAGATCGCTGACAGCACTTTTGCTATTGGCTGCCAATCCCATCAAGAGATGCTCAGGGCCGATAGAATTGCTTCCTAAAGCCTTGGCCTCCTCACGAGCGAATACGATTGACATTCTGGCTTCATCTGAAAACGGCTCCATCCCCATAACTCTCTCCTTGGTATAGAACTAAAACTTGTTGTATTTAAGCGCTCTATTATCTAATAATTCCGAAATTTGGCCTAACTTTCTCAATATCTGTCCCGCCTCCTTTTTTAACGCTGACAGCGCATAAGAGCTCAACTCTAACGCGAAGAAGTAATCCGCACAGCCTCTGCCATAGGCTCAAAGTCGAGTTCAATAGGCGCTTGGCCGGCAGCTAAAAGGCACGCTTGGCCATTTTGTAGCCTTTCAGATTGACTTTGCAAAGAAACATGCAAAGCGCCCTTAGTACAAACAACTATTTCCGGGAAAAGCGGATCGGTAAGCCAAGCCATTCGGCCCAGCTCGCCTTTGAGTAACTCGAGGCGGAAATGCTCAGCCTGGAGCAACACTTGGCCGACAGTAGGCGGTAAAGATGGCCCGGCTAAGCTCGGTTTGTCATTTTGGTTCAAATTTACCGACCAACAATCGCGCAAAACCGCAGCCGCTTCTTCAAGGTGCAACTGACGCGGCTGTCCATCTAGCCCAAGACGATCCCAATCATAAAGGCGATAAGTCAATTCACTATTCTGTTGTACTTCCAAAACGGTAATTCCCGGCCCTAGAGCATGGACTAAACCGGGCTTAAGACAAAGACAATCGCCGACTGTCGGCTTTATTTTACTCAAGAAATTCAGCATTTCCGCTCCGGCAGTATGTAAAAAATCGTTACAATGGCTGTGCGGATGAACGCCAAAAATGAGCTCTGCTCCGGGCTCGCTCTGAGTAACATACCAAGCTTCTTCTTTACCTTGAGCAGAGCAACCATTTAAGCGGCGGGCCCAACTGTCATTGGGATGCACTTGAATAGACAGCCAACGCTCAACCCGCAGCCATTTTATAAGCAGAGGAAAACGAGCTTCAGCTTGGCCTTTAGTATTGCCAAGCCAAGAGGGAAAGCGTTGATAAAGTTCATCTAAGGACCAACCAGCATAAGGGCCGTTATCTACTTTCTGAGCGCCGCCCACAATCCACACTTCACCAATAGGCTCGACAGCTTGAAGTACCGACGGACATAAAGTAGCCAGCGTTTTTCCTCCCCAAATGCGCGGCGCTAAATACGGTTTAAGTATTAAAGGATACAGAAACATTCAGTCCTCAACTTTTGAGGGCCAGAATTTTTTAATAGTTGTAGTTTTCCTCTGCAGCAAAATATTTTTTGGCACTTATCACTGACAGCCGCAGCCAATTAAGCTAATATTAAAGAGCGCCGCTCGAGATTATTTCAGCATTCTGCGCTACATTTTTAGCTGCAAAAAAATATCTATAATTCGCGGGAGGAAAACATATATATGTACAAACGCGTTTCAATTTTTCTGACCATTTGTCTTAGCTTACTTACTTTATTAGCTTGTACTGAGTCTACTCAAGCTGGGCAAGAAAAAAACTATGGCAAATTGCCCAAAATTACTGGCCAAAGCTACAATGGCCAAAAAATTGACACTTCTAAGTATAAAGGAAAAGTGCTTATCGTCGATTTTTGGGCCACTTGGTGTCCGCCTTGCCGTAAAGAAATTCCCGGCTTTATCGCTTTACAAAAGCAATACGGCCCGAAAGGTTTACAAATCGTCGGCGTCTCCTTTGATGACGAAGAAGCCGAACACAAACAATTTGCTAAGCAAGAGCGCTTAAATTATCCTTCCATTTTAGGTAAAGACAACGTGGCGGCTGTCAACGCCGTAGAAAAAAAGATCGGCTCTATTGAAGGTATCCCCACTACAATTGTTGTCGATCGCCAAGGCAACATCCGCTACGTCCATGTAGGTTATGCCGACAAAGCCGAATTTGAAAAAATTATCAAGAAATATCTGTAGCTAAAACAAAAATGCCCGCCTTTTTCTTCAAGATGAAAAGTCGGGCATTTTTGGCATTTATTCGTCGTTAGCTAGGCTGCTGCGGCTCTTAACTTTTAACTCAAGCCGAACAATTGTAGCTAAACTTGAAAAGATTACAGATAGTACTTTTTAACAAAAGCTAAGGTTTTGTCATCGAGCTCGTAAACCAAAGGCTTACCGGTAGGAATTTCTACATCCATGATCTCTTTGGTACCGATATTTTCGATGTATTTTACTAAAGCTCTGATGCTGTTGCCGTGAGCAGCGATGATGCATTTTTTGCCAGCCAAGAGAGCGGGCTTAATGTCGGAATTCCAGTAAGGAACCACGCGATCTACGGTGTCAAGCAAATGCTCAGTGCAAGGAAGCTGGTCAGGAGTAAGATCTTTGTACTTAGGATCGTTACCAGGATAGCGCTCGTCGCTCTTATCTAACGCCGGGGGACGTACGTCGGCACTGCGACGCCAAATGTGAACTTGCTCAGCACCGTATTTGGCGCGGGTTTCGTCTTTGTTGAGGCCTTGCAAAGCACCATAGTGACGCTCATTTAAACGCCAGCTATAGTGAATTGGAATGTTGCTCTCGCCGAGCTCGTTGAGAATGATTTCCAAAGTGTGGTTGGCTCTCTTCAAAACGGAAGTGAAAGCTTCATCAAAGGTGAAACCGTTAGCTTTGAGCAAACGACCGGCCTCTTGAGCCTCTTTAATGCCATTTTCACTAAGATCAACATCGGTCCAACCAGTGAAACGATTTTCCAAGTTCCACATGCTCTGGCCATGACGCACCATAACAAGTTTCATGGTAAAAAACTCCTCTAAAAAGATATTTGTAAACTGACAGGGGCTCAAATACGACCAAAACTTAACCAAAACCTGCCGATTATTTTTCTTCGTGAAAGCTTAACCTTGTTGCACCTTGCTGCTTAACAATTGACTTATCCTTTACCAAACTTATTGCTTAAGCAGGACAAAAAATTAACTCTGCCAAAATTTCTCGGCGGCAGCTTGGCCGTTTTTTGTGGCCGAACGCCATTTTATCTTTTTGCGCTTCAAATGCGCAGCGAAGGCGGCCTTTTTATGCGTATAGCTATCGGAACGACCCACGGGGTTATCGTCCTAAAAGAAGGACAGACAGAAATAGACACCTGGACTTTAATCTGTCACGCTCATCAAGGACGCAATATCCAAGCCATTTTGACCGATCCACGCGGTTCTATTTTGGCCGCCTCTTCACAAGGCTCCATTCACAAAACTAAAGACGGCGAAAATTGGATGACGACCATAGAAGGTTTGGAGGGATTAAATCTTACTGCCATTAGTTCTCACCCCAAGTCTCCTATGGTTATGTATGTGGGCACTCAGCCGCCTTCAATTTACAAAAGCAAAACCGCCGGCTTGCGCTGGCAAAAGTTGCCTAGTTTCAATCAACTTCCCAGTTCCGACAATTGGGTCTATCCCGTGCCACCATATCGCGCTTCTGTAACTAAATTGCGTCAACATCCACTCCACCCCAACGTAGTGTTTGCTTCAGTAGCTCAGGGCGGCTTTATGGGCAGCTTAGATGGCGGCCTCACTTGGACGGAGCGCCCTGTCAGCGTAGGCAAAGAAGTAAATGATTTTGCCATTCATGCTTTAGCTCCCAATCGTATTTTCTCAGCCACTTCAGCCGGCCTCTTCCGCTCTAACGATTTGGGCTCAACTTGGGAGCAGCTCGAACACGGTTTGCCCTACACTTTTGCCCGCCGCGTGGCTATTGCCCCTTACAATCCCAATTTAATTATGGCCAGCTTAAGCCAGATGCGCGACGACAGCGGAGCCCAAATTATCGTTTGCTCCCAAGATGGCGGCGACACTTGGCAAGTTAAAAATGTCGGTTTGCCTTCCTTAACTAACCAGCGCATTACTTCAATTAGCGCTTTGAAAGATAACATTTTCGCTTTTTCCACTTTGACTGGCAACGTTTATTTAACTACTAACGGCGGTGATTTGTGGAGAGCTATCTACTTAAGCAGAAACACCATTAACATTATTCAGCTTATGCCCAACTAAATTGCCGAGCTTTTAGGTAAACACAATTTAGCAAGTCTGCACAATTAAAATATTTAATTATGCAGGCTTTTTTATTTTTAGTGTAAAAGTTAAGCTTCCGATTTTAATACTGTACAGGTGAAAAAGAATGTCCGTTTTACGTCCCTTCCGCGCTTTACGTCCCCATCCTAAGTATGTGGCTCAAGTTGCCGAAGTTCCTTACGATGTAGTAGATCGCAAAGAAGCCAAAGCTTTAGGTGAAGGTCATCCTTTGAGCTTTATTCACGTTTCTCGCGCCGAAATCGATCTTCCCGATTCCGTAGACGCCTACGATCCTTCCGTCTATGCCAAAGCTGCCGAGAACCTTAAGAAGCTCTGTGACGAAGGCGCTCTTTTCTTAGATGAAACTCCCGCTGTTTACGTATATCAGCAGCAAATGGGCGACCACGTCCAGACCGGTATTGCCGCCACCTTCTCCGTAGATGAGTATGACAACAACCTCATCAAAAAGCACGAGAAGACCCGCAAAGCTAAAGAAGATGATCGCACCAACCATATCATCACCACCAAAGCTCAGACCGGCCCCGTTTTCCTCACTTACAAAGCTCGCCCCGAAATTGACGCTATTGTCAATAAAGTGATCGCCACCGAGCCTTTATATAATTTTGTTGCTCCCGATGGCATTCGTCACACCGCTTGGAAATTGGAAAATTGCCAAGACTTAGTTGAAGAATTTGCTAAGATTCCCGCTCTTTACATTGCCGACGGACACCACCGCGCCGCTTCTGCTAGCCGTACCAGAGCCAAACTTCGCTCCGAAGATCCCAACTGGAAGGGCACCGAAGCTGCCAACTTCTTCTTGGCCGTAGCTTTCCCTGACGATCAGCTTAAGATCATGGCTTACAACCGCGTAGTGGCCGATTTAAATAACCATAGCGAGGAGAATTTCTTGGCCGAGCTCAAGAAGGTTGTACCTGTAGCCGAAAATGCTTCTCCCGAGCCTCAGAAAGACGGTCACGTCAGCATGTACTTAGGCAAAAAATGGTACGATCTCGACCTTAATCCTCTTAAAGAGAAAGCTGCCACTCCCGCTCAGAAATTGGACGCTGCTGTCTTGCAAGACAACGTGCTCAATCCTTTGTTAGCTATCGACGATCCTCGTACCAACGAGCGTATCGACTTTGTGGGCGGCATTCGCGGTACCGGCGAATTGGTTAAGAGAGTAGATGAAGGCCGCGCTCAAGTCGCTTTCTCTATGCGTCCAGTCAGCTTAAAAGAGCTCATGGATATTGCCGACGCCGGCGAAATTATGCCTCCTAAGTCCACTTGGTTCGAGCCCAAATTGCGCGACTCTATCGTCAACCACGCTTTGGCTTAATATGCTAATAATGCGTTTAGCGGTAGATACTAAACGCACTATATAAAGCAAGCTCCCTTCCGCAGCTACAAAACTGCCAAAGGGAGCTTTTTTTGTTTATCCAACGCTATATAACAACACAACTAATATTAGTCAACTACTATTGACTAGCATTGACTAAGATGACTAACATTCCGTATATGAGGCTTATTTGTATTGTTCGTCAGTAACTGGTTCTAGCCAGTCGGTTTTATTGTTTGGTAAGTTTGTTTCTACTGAAATATGGGAAAATTCGCTGTCTGGAGCGGCGCCGTGCCAGTGTTTAACGTTAGGCGGAATGCGCACCACATCGCCGCGCTTGAGAATTTGTATTTCTTGGCCTTCAGCTTGATAGCGCCCTTCTCCGGCTGTTACCAACAAGATCTGGCCGCCACTATGTTTATGCCAGTGAGTTCTGGCTCCTTTATCAAAAGTTACATTGGCTATAGAAGAATGCCAAACATCATCATTAGCGCTAAGCCTAGTCAAATAAGTCGTTCCAGTAAAATACTTGTTGAATGGGTTTAAGTCGCCTTTGCTAAAAGGCTGGTCTAATTCTTGGGCTATAGCAACTCCTCCACAAAGCAGAAATAGAGCTGCAGCAGCAATATTTTTTTTTCATAGTATTTCTCCTCTAGCCAATATTTTCTTCAAAAACATCACGTCTTTCCATGACTTGGATTATACAGACCTAAAGTTACTTTAGGTCAAGATGATACAATCACTCTTAGCATCTATTTTTATAGTATCAATAGTAACTATTTTTAGTATCAATAATTATATTTTTACTATCAAATAGCGCAATTAATATTAAAAAAACAGCTATAAGCTGTAATTTATGCTAGACTGAAATTGTTCGCAGTAATGAAAAAACGTGCAACACGGCACAATAAAGGCGAGGTAAAAATCATGGATCAAACTCAGCGCCGACTGTTTCTTATCAACTATCTTTTTGAAGAGCAATCTCAAAAAGATAGAAATTTTGCTTCCGAACGTATTCCTGAAGATGAGGCTAAGCAAAAACGTATTTTGCGCTCTTTAGTTAATATGCGAGCTCCTAAGCCTATAAGCGATGAGTTCTTACGCATACAAAATGAATATATGCAAGAAGAGCTCAAGCAAATGGATATTTTTGATGTAGCTCAACTTGAAGATTTAGAGCCACATATAAGTTTGTGGCAAGGAGATATAAGCAAATTGCGCTGCGGCGCTATAGTCAACGCTGCCAATAGCGACATGGTAGGTTGCTTTATTCCTTGCCACAATTGTGTAGACAACATTATTCACACTTATTCCGGAGTGCAATTGCGCTGGGAATGTGCGCAAATTATCGACAAGATGGGCTGCGGATTGCCTACTGGCGCAGCAAAAATAACTAAAGCTTATAATTTGCCTTGTAAACATGTGTTGCATACCGTAGGGCCAACCATTTTCAGTGAATTGACACAAGACGATGAAAAAGCGTTGGCTTCTTGTTATCGCTCTTGTTTAGATTTAGCCCAACAAAGCAACGTAGAATCTGTAGCTTTTTGCTGTATTTCTACTGGCGTTTTTCGCTTCCCCAACCAAAGAGCCGCAGAAATTGCCGTCCAGACCGTGCGTCAATATTTGCGAAACACTTCTAAGCCGCTTAAAGTCATATTCAATGTCTATTTAGACAAAGACCGCGCTATTTATGAAGAGCTTTTTAAAAGGGATTAAAGCTACATTTTTCCTCGGCAGAGCCTTTTTGGCTGTGCTTTGTGGATAGGTTAAGGGCGCAGCGCTGTTATGGGCACCACAAAGACACCATCGGGGCGGCGGTAGGCGGCTTTGCTTAAACCACAGAGTACACACAAAATTGCAGGCGGCCTGCCTTTGGGATCGTCTTTAATTTGTCGTTGTATTTCCAATAAATTGGCAGCTGCTGTGTCTATTTGGTTGGCGCCTAGCTTTATTTCAAAAGCGGCCCATTGTCCATCAGGCCTTTCTACTACGGCATCTATTTCTTTATTTTTATAATCTTGATAATGGTACAATCTGCCGCCAAAGGAATCAGCATAGATCGACAAATCACGTTCGCAAAGGGCCTCAAACAAAAAGCTCAGAGTTTCTAAATCATTAAGTAAACTTTCCGGAGTAGCTCCTAAGAGAGCGCAAGCTAAAGAAGGATCGGCTAAATGGCGCTTTGACAATGATAATAAGAAGTCCAGGTTTTGCCACACCACTTAGGCCCTTCTATACAAACAGCCCCAAAAGTAGCTAAGTATTCTTGAATTTTTTTATCTATAACTCTAACTTTGTAACCTTGACGTTGCATTAGGCTTAGCCTCCACTAGCGAAAATATTCGCCAATATTTAATACTGCAATTTTAGTGTATTCAGTCAAATTTGCGCTTTTCATTCAGTCAAATTCACAAATTTCATTCAGTCATATTTTTAGTTTTTATTCAGTCATATTTTGGCAGTACAGTGCACTAAGCTCGCATATCAAGCAAGAGGCTTTGTCTTATGCAGTGTTAATTTAGCCGTGAACAATTTCAAAAACGCAAAAAAAAATCCGAACCGTACAAAAAGTGCGATTCGGATTTTACTTTGTATTGGCGGAGAGCTTCGCTAGATTCCGTAAAGTATTTTTTCTAACCCATATAAACCTGCACGTTTACTTAACTTTATAAACTCGCTGTCAGTGTCTTGAACTCGCACGTTCTTATAATAGCCAGACACATCATAGAAAGAGCGAGAAAATCTTCTAGAAAGCAAATCATACTCATCAGCATCTTCCTCTGATAAAGTTTTGCCAGCCATTTTTAGCTTTAGTAAATAAGAGAAATATGCTGAAATAGGACAAATCATCGGTTTTTCGAAACCAAACTTGAGCAAATCTTGTTTGATTTTTTGCAAGCTATCTGCGAGATTATCCTCACCTTTTTTGTATTTATCAATTTTGTTAAGTACAAAAATAACTTTATCCTTAGGTAAGTTTTGGGCGATCCATTGTATGTGTTGGTTGCCAGCATCTGTACCAGCTTTATCTGTAGCAATAACACAGATAATGCGATCATACTCTTCCTCTTGCAAAGCTTGGTGAGTAAATTGGCAATGTTCCTTATGCAAAGCTTCAGCATCTACACCTGGAGTGTCAACAAAGCAAACTCGAGGAATTGAGGATACGCTAGGCGTAAAATATGACGATACAGCAATAGGAGCATCCCAAGAGTAGCTACGCAATTCATCCATATTAGCATTGAGAGTTAAATCATCAGCTTCCAGATGTACTCTGCCATCTTCAAAAGGTTTGTTAAACAAATAACATATATTACCGGTACAACACTCGTCGGAAGTTCTAGACAAAGGCTTGCCAATAAGAGCATTAACCAAAGTAGATTTACCAGCACTCATAGTAGCCGTTACAGCGATACGCAATTCTCGCCCAGCAAAGAAATTGGCATTTTGCTTTAATTGTTTAATTAAAGGAGTAAGATCGTAACCTTTATCTTCGGCAGCCTGTCCTTTAAATGCACGCGACACAATTTGCATGGCTGCAGATAAGTGTCTTTTTCTATTGCAATTGCCAATTTCTTCAACAAAGCCAGGTTCTTTGTCTTGATTTTTCTCGCAGCAATTTAGTAAATATTCCAGCGCTTTGGTAACTAAGGGCTCATCATAAAATATCAAAAAAAGATCACAAATTAATAGAGGCAATTCAGGCCTTACACCCAATAAACCACCTAAGAAGTACTTTACAGCTTCACTACCTACACTGCGCTTAATAGGAGTCGACAAATTATCTGAAAACAACGTACTTTGGTATATTTTCAGTCGTTCTAAGGGGCAGCCGCTCTCTTTTACCGTCAATGTTTTAGCTACTTCAGTCACAATATAGGCAAGAGCGGAAAAATATCTTGCCGATATTTCCTCGACAGCATCACTTATGGGATGGTCTGTTAAAGTAAAAGATCCTCTAAAGTTAGAATTCATGTTACGACTCCATATCTTGCCTAATTTGATTTATTTGTTGCAAAACTTTGGTCTTTAAATTTCCACTCTTATCGCGCAGCTTTTTACTAAGCATAAGAAAAACGCCACATAAAAGAGCTAAGAGGCCGATAAAACACAATATATCCCAAATCATTTATAACCCCATTCGCAGCTTTTCAAGAACACTGTCTACAGCTTTAATTTTTGATTGCAACTCATTCCTTTGTTTTTCGATATACATACCAGCTACTAACACCAAAGCTGTCGCCAAAAGCCAAATTAATAAAATAACATGAGAAGCTACAACATTAGCCCCTAAAGTGCTCACTCCAACAGGGGTAATACCAAATATTGGCACATTAGCATAATTACCCACTATAGGCGCAGCCACTGAAAGTATTACTGGGATATAACACAAGCAACGACATGACCACTTACTTTGCTTATTAGCGTTACAACAGAATATAAATGCTACAATAGCGACTATAAATATCCATGGGAAAAATTCACTATTTACACCTAAGCTTCCATATATCGCACCAAAATTTAAACTATTGGATATCCAACTTACACCACCCAACACACCATTAAACATCCAACTTAATCCACTACTTACAACATTGAATATCCAGCTTAGTCCACCGCTTACAACATCGAATATCCAGCCTAGTCCACCGCCTTCAACATCGAATATCCAAGCTAAACACGACCAAAGCCATTTTGCAGTCTCTGGAAAATAACGCCATATGCCATAACCGCAGCCTATAACAGATAAAATATATCCATATCCAGAGCCTTCCTCTCCGGACATAGCCCATGATAAGCCCCCTACAATAAAAATAATGATGACAAAAGCAATTAAAAATGCACCATTATCATAAAATATCAAATCGCCTACAGCATCTAATATACAAACTAAAATTGACCAAAGCCACCCTGCAGCCGCTGATAAATAGGGCCATAGACAAGATAAGCAATATACACAACCCGCACATATTGCATACAAGCAACCAGCTATGATAGCCAAACAACCAACCAATATACGCAAAATAACCGCAATCATTTTTACAGTATTCCCCTCTACAAATATTGTTCCAATTCTCGCTGCCTGAGAGCAAGCGCAGCCTCTTCTGTTAATAAAGCGCTAACGGCATAATTTTTAGCTTTCTGAATGGCCCATCTTGAGAAATTACTCTGTCCATCTTTTAAAGGCTCAATCAGTGCGTAAATTGAAGAATACTGCTCGGCACTTATGGCATTATCAATGGCGACAAAGAGCCCATCATATAATTCAATCACTTGCTTTAATCTGTCAACTTTGGGCTTTATGCTAGTATGCTCATTTAACGCTTGCTGTAATCTTTTACTAATTATTTGTCTATTGGTACCACTTTGAGCCATACTATCGGCCATAACAAAGTGCTTTTCCGCTCGAGCTTTACGTATTGTTTCAATTTTAGATTTAACATCGGCATCGGCACACTCAGCTAAAGCTTTACTTAAGCTTGCCTGATAACTAGTTTCCTGAGCAGAAGTAAG
>DHKB01000041.1:34862-35073 GCA_002407045.1 Candidatus Bruticola papionis
CATCAGCATCGGCACACTCAGCTGAAGCTTTCTTTAAGCTGTTCTGATATTTATCTTCCTCATTAAGCGTACACTTTTTAGCTACTGCTAAATGCATCTCCGCTCTAGCTTTGCGTATAACCTTAACCTTAGATTTAACATCAGCATCGGCGCACTCAGCTAAAGCTTTACTTAAGCTTTCCTGATAGCTAGTTTCCTGAGCAGAAGTAAG
>DHKB01000041.1:35185-36638 GCA_002407045.1 Candidatus Bruticola papionis
CATCAGCATCGGCACACTCAGCTAAAGCTTTCTTTAAGCTGTTCTGATAACTAATTTCCTTATCAAGCCTACACTTTTTAGCTACTGCTAAATGCATCTCTGCTCTAGCTTTGCGTATAACCTTAACCGCAGGTTCTACTTCAGGGCATGCAATTAAAGCCAACATTAAACAGTCTTGGTATTGTTCGTCATAAGCTAAGCTCAATTTAGGAGCCAAAGCTAAGTATATTTCAGCTTGGGCTTTTTCTACTTGAGAACTAAGGCGACCACACTCATCTATAGCATTTTGTAATTTAACGTTGCATCTTTTGATATCGCCTTTTTCAGCATAGTCTTCAGCTAAAGATAGAAATAGCGCAGCTCTATCCCTGCGTAAATCATCAACCTTAGCTCTAACCTTAGTACATTCTTCCAAGGCTTTCTTTAAGCTGTTCTGATATTTATCTTCCTCATCAAGCGTACATTTTTTAGCTACTGCTAAATGCATTTCCGCTCTAGCTTTACGTACAGCCTCAGCTTGGGGAGCCACATCAGCGCATAAATTCAAAGCTTTGCTTAAATTTTTCTGATATTGCCCATCATAAGCTAAACTCCATTTAGAAGCTAAAGCTAAGTACATTTCAGCTTGAGTTTTTTCTACTTGAGAACTAAGGCGACCACACTCATCTATAGCATTTTGTAATTTAACGTTACATCTTTTGATATCGCCCTTTTCAGCATACTCTTCAGCTAAAGATAAAAATAGCGCAGCCCTCCCCTTACGTATTTCATCTACCCTAGGCTGAGCCTCGGCGCCTTCTGCCAGCGCTTCTTTTAAATAAATTTCATACAGCTTCTCGTCTTTATCTTCATAAAAATCACAATTTTCAGCTAAAGATAAAAAGCGTTCTACCCTTTTATTTTGTAAAGACTTGGCCTGAGAATCTAGCTCGGCCCAACCGCTGCCTAAAGCTTTTTGCAAATAGTTGCGACACTTCTCATTATTTACCCAAGTAGAAACTTCATCCACAACTAACTCGGCGTCATATTTTTCAGCCTCACTAAGGAATGTTTCTGCTCTACGCTTAGAAAACGCATCATCGTATAAAGATTTTTTACTAGCAGAAGATGTTTTATAACCAGCAGTACTTAAACTGTGCAAGCATTGCTTATAAAAGCTAGCACATTCTTCTTTAGGTAAATCAAAATGATCGTCCGCAAGCTCGCCAAAATGCTCTTTAAGTGAGGCTTTAACTGCCGGTTTAATATCAGCGCACTCATCTAAAGCTTTTTGCAAATAGCGTTCATATGCATCTTCATCCTCAAGCTCGAACTTGGCGGCTGCTGCCAAATACTCTTCTGCTTTAAGTCTAGAGCCTGCCACTGCCACAGGTTGAGAAGGTAAAGTAGGCTCAATAACTACCTGTGAAGCGCTATTACCATACAAAGGCGTACTTTGTTTACTTTGTTTACT
>DHKB01000041.1:36696-39283 GCA_002407045.1 Candidatus Bruticola papionis
CCGCCTAGATAAGGCGGGTAGGTTAACAATAAAGGTCAAGACAAAAAATGCTAAAAGTTTAACGCAAGACCCAATAAATAGCTGACGTTAAATTTCAAGTATGGAAGCGACGCGATCTTTAATTTGATTGAGCCAAGCCAGACGCTCTTCAGCTTCTTTAATGCGCTCTTCTGCTTCAGTTTGATCTGAAGCGTACTCTTCAAGGACGTCCAATTTTTGCTTCAAAACATCGTCAAGACGCTTAAATTCCACACAATAAACGGAAGACAAATTATTAGCTTGTTTAGTGGCATATTTGCAAGCTGCAGCAATATTGTCTTGTAAGCTCTTCTCAGCATTAGCTAAAAATTCTGAAGCCAACTTCTCTTCCGAGACAAATTCTTCCGTTCTATAACTGCTTTCGCTATGGCCGCTCTCTTCAAACCAAGTCCAAGGTTTATACCAAGCCTTGTTTTCATTGGCCACCCATCTTTCCCCAGAACGGATTTGTCTAGATTGCACAAGATGATCCACAGAGAAATTACTATTAGTAGAGACGCTACCATCAATAAATTTAACAGGATCGATAGCTATACAAAGATTATCTACGCCTATTTCACTTACTAAAGAAGCCAATCTCTCTTTATATTTTTGTAAAAGAGCTTCGCTAGCTTCTTGCAAGCTATCTTTTACCAGCTCGTCAAGCTCACTTTGGAAATCTTTTGCCAAGCGAGAAGCAAAATTGGCCAACCTAGAAACCTCGTGTTTAGCATTTTTTACACTAAGTTCCCCGCCAGCAGCTTCCTGGATTCTCTCTTTTATTAGCTCTCGATACTTCTTAGCAACAACCTCAGCGTTTCTCTTAACGCCATCACTAACTTCAATGACAGTATCTTCCACGTCGTCAGTAAAAGCTTGAGCCGATTTAGCGTCGTCGATATTTCGCTTGATAGCTTGAATTTGAAGAGCTATACGTTCGCTCTCTTCCTTGTTGCCATTAATATCGCGTTTAACTTTTTCGACGCAATCTAATTCCTTAACTTTATGCATAAAGGCGTCGACAATATTTTTAATTTTAGCCGACTTGGCGTATTTTTCGACATATTGACGAATAGCCGCCTCAATGGAAGGAATGCCAGTATGAATAAGCGCTTCTTTATTGGCGTCTTTAGCTTTTTGGGCTTCCTCTAACTTATTTTGAATATTTTTACGTACACTAGCCGGAAGAGAAGCATATTGTTCAAGATGGAAGTCCTTATTCGTCTCTCTATTGAACTTGCGAACCCTCATCTCAGTTTCGTCTATAGTGTCGTCATCTAAGTCGGCACCACTATCCAAAAGACGAATATTCAAAGCTGGTAAAGCGGCAGCTGGGAACAGATTGGCTTTTTCAATGCCGTGCAATTTTAAGTGAGCCCGCACTTTATCTAAAGTCTGGCTCAAATCGCCATCTTCTTTGCCACGGCCATCTATTTTGTTAATTACAAAGATAAAGCGATCTTTACTCTGTTTGCCGCCTACTTCCATACTTTTAGCTACACGCCCAAGCAACTTATTATTGTCATCGGTGCTAAAAGTACCCTCTGTAACATAGAGCACGAGAGACTTAGAATTTTTATTAAGAAATTCACTTTGGATTCTCTCATGTTCAGGATCGGTAGAGTTATTCGGTCCGGGAGTATCAATTAAAACTAAAGAAACTTCTTTGGAAGAGACAAAAGGAATATCACCTTCAGCCAAGATGGTCGAAACATTAGTATTACTATTAAATTTCTCCATATCTTGGTAAGTTAAATTGTCGCAAGTAGCCAGCAAATTTCCGTCCTTACCGTACACTTGAGCTTTCCACTTATGACTGCCCTTAGTATCTTTAATTTTGGTAATAATAGCCGTGCAAGCTTCTTGCTTAGAGGGCATAAGTTTGGCCCCCAACATAGCGTTTATTAAAGTAGACTTGCCCGCGCTCATAGTAGCGACAACACAAACTTCAAAATCTTTGCCTTTAGCTATCTGGAAAGCATTGGTAATTTCAGGATCTCTAAGTTCATCGAAGGGGCCTTGCTGAATTTGCTCAAAAACTTCATCAATTAGAGCTTCTTTATCAGTAGTTTCTTTAGCAGCAATTCTTTGCAAACTGGCCTCAAGCTCTTTACGCTGGTGAGCTTGAGTAAGAACTTCGGCTAAATCTTCATAATCGGCAGAAGTACCATGGAAAGTTATATCAAAATCGTTATCATTACATTCTTCAATTAAAATGGAAGGAAGCTCTTCAACCCAATCTTGTAAACGAGATCCAGAGCAAGCCAATTCACCAATGCGACTATTTTCCGGTAAAGGCTGACCATCGATAGTAAATTCAGTTTCCAAGCTATAAGGATTATATTTAATAAAAATCTTTTTCACTTTACTTCACCTCTGCCAATAAGTAAGGATAGCCAAATTATTATTTCAGCATTAAAGCGTATTTATTGAGCCCATCTTTATTGAAGCTGGGCAAAGCTCTAACATAATCGGCAATAGCTTTAGAAGCAGCATTAAAGGCTTTTTCACTAAATAAACCTTCATCGATCATTTGGAAGGATTGCTTCTTTTGGCCATTTACGGTAGC
>DHKB01000041.1:39354-49678 GCA_002407045.1 Candidatus Bruticola papionis
TCGTAATGAGGGACGAGCGTTTTTATTTGTTTAGCTACAAAATTTTCCAATTCAGACATAACTAATAGTCTCCTTACTTATTCTCAATAACTACGCTGACTCTATAATTGGAGCCATCTTCGCCCTTGTAAGTAACATAAACCGTAGTTTGCACGAGGTTGCCTTTGTCGTCGTACTCCTCCTTAATAGAAGAGACCCTACCGTCGGTTTTATCCAACTTTTCATTGACAACGTCTCGGCCATTTTCTGGAACTTCGCTTTTAAGCGAGCCGTCAATATTATTGTCAAATTTGTAGACAGTAACTTGACCGTCAGCTGTCACAGTAGACTCAATAAAGTCGGGACGCTCGGACTTTTCATCTTTGTAAGCAAGTTTGGTTTTGACAGTAACTTCTTGGCCTGCATCCAAAGCGTCTTTGACGTCGTTTTCCATGCGCTTGTAATCGCTTTGGTTAATGCGCGAATCCATAGCTACAAGGTTGCCTTCACCAGCGTCACCACCAAGATCGCGTCCCGCAATATGGCCACCTTGATCATTAGGCCTTCTATTTTTGCCACCGACACGCTGCTGAGCTTCATTATCGCGCTCATTTTCCGGCGTGCGCTCAGGTTTAGCTTCAGACTCAACTAATCTACCTTGGCTGTCTGTTTTATAAATGTTGCCATTAAGTACATAAGTAGCATTAGGCTTTAGTTTGCCATTAACACAATAGACGCGCCCATTATCGTCGGTTTTATAAGTAACTTCGCCAAAAGTGTAAGTATTATTGGGAAGCAATTTGCCACTTTCGCTCTTATATTGCTTGCCATTATCGTCGCAAAGCTTAGCTGAAATATCACTTTCATTAGCAGCTAAATTAGTATCGTCAGCTTCCTCCAAATTGCCAAAGCTGAGCCCTTCCAGTTGCCTACCCAAAGGAGAATTAGCCAAGCTGTTTTTTAAGTTTTCAACATTTTCTTTGAAAAAACCGGCCATTACTTAATTCTCCTTTGCTTTACGTAATGTACCCATTTTAAGTACAATTTCGTTTTAATTTCCTTCTCATCACGCTGTGTGCTAAAATCTTTCATAAAACACTGACTTAAAGCCATAACTTCAGCGTTGGAAGCATTGGGCAAAACTTGTAACGCTAAATCTTTCAGCGCGTTGGTAAGCCCACTATCAGTAGATGAAGTAAGTACGCAATTTTTGACTTTTTCTCTAAAGTCCAAAATACTGACAATTCTTCTAGACAATAAATCAAACTTGTCTTGGCCTAAATCTTGCTGAGGATTTTCTTTATATTCCTCAAGCAATTCTTCGACAAAGCCTTGATTGGTAGAAGAAAGAGCTAAGCAAGACAAATTCTTCTCAAGATCTTCTATGGAAAAATTGAGTTTTTGTCCAGGCAAACGTCCATGGATAAGAAAACGAATTAACTGCTCGCGAAGCTTTTCTTTATCGGCGCTAGAAACTAAACTGGGAGCTTCATGTTCCTTAGTTTCTTGACCTAATTCCGGCTCGGTAATAATTTCGGCCCGACTTTTTAATGGCTCGACTTGTTTTTGCTCTACTGTAACT
The DNA here is from genome assembly GCA_002407045.1 of Candidatus Bruticola papionis. Taxonomy (GTDB): domain Bacteria; phylum Vulcanimicrobiota; class Xenobia; order Xenobiales; family Xenobiaceae; genus Bruticola; species Bruticola papionis. The sequence continues at coordinate 40,916 of DHKB01000041.1, forward strand.
TCAAGCTCGGGGGAACTTGCGGTGCTACTCTCTAAAGGGCTAAAATCTGCAAATTTTTCAATTTGAACTAATACAGGTTCAACCCAATCATTTTGATAAACAGCCGCTACGCCGCGTTTCAATTTTGACAGTTCGTCTACTTGGGCACTATTTAAACTGGCCGCATAGCCCACAAGCTCACGATCGCTGCGATCGGGCAAACGAAGCAATATTTTAGTGTTGGTATTTCTAATTACCGACATATCTAACATACCGGGAGACTGATCGGCAATAATAAAGCCTTCACCATAGGTGCGCATTTCGGCAATAGAATTAGCCAGCATTTCGACCGATTTACCCAAAAGATTGGCACCTTCGGAAATTTGCTCGGTAGAAGTGCGTTTAAGCAAATTGTGAGCTTCTTCCAAAACGGTCAGGTGAGTAAGTTGACTATTGATACAACCAGAAGACAGGCGATATTCGTTAAGCTTCATTACTAATAAGCCCATAATTAGAGACTTAGTCTCTACTGAGCCAACTCGGCTTAAGTCGACAATGACGCTTTTATCAAATAAATCTGCGTTGGAAATTTCCTCATTAGAGAAAATAAGGCCATTAAGTCCAGTCGTTAAAGAGCGAACGCGAGTAAGTAAAGCGCCAGCATAATCGCCTTTGCAATCGGCTGAATATTTGGATTCCTCGATAACGGTTTCAATTTGTTCCAAAACATCGGCAAAGTTGGGATATTTTTGGCCTTGCTTATTTTCCGAAGTAACTAAGTCCCAGCCGGCAGCACTATAAGCTCGCTCTATAGCTTCTTTTAAGATAGCGGGCATAGCTGCATACATAGGCCAGCATACATTAAATATCTCAACTAGCCTATCTAAGTGTTCCAAAATGTGAATATCTTCAGGAAAACTAAAAACATTGAGCCTCAAGAGCGCTGTCTTTTTAGGATTGGTACCATAAATAGAAACATCTGGATATTGGCCAAAAACATGTTTATATTCGCCCTTGGCAGGTTCAACCACCAAGAAAGGTATATTGTAAAGGCTATGCAATTTGCCTAAAATTTCGTATACAGTATTGCTTTTGCCCGATCCGGTAGAGCCGGTTACAAAAGTATGCATAGTTAGAGAGTCGACATCTAACTTAACTTTTGTCTCGGTAGCGCTGCCCATACTAAAGATATGGCCCAGTTCTAAGCTTCTGCTCTTATCCTCATGTCCGTAAGCGACAACTTCTTTGCCAAAATCGGCATGTTCAACTACAGGGAAACCACAAACCGATTTTCTGGGCAAACCCATTTGAATAGCTAATTCGTTACTGCTAGACAGGGAAGCTGCCGTGACTGGTACTTTGCCATTTTTAGCTTTATAAGCAAAGATAGGATGGATAAAATTAGTGATATATTCCCTCAAAACAGGCAAATCTTTTTGATTGCGGCGGCCCCAATAGTTGATAGCTGAAGTTTCTAAGCCAGATTGCGCTCCTTTCATAAGCGCTTTGTAAGTACCAGCAGCCATTTCCGCCACTTCTTGGTTGTCGGCCAAGAAATAAGCGGCACATTCCCACATGCCCAAACTCTCACACTCGTTGAGCCGTTTTAATTGAGCGTCAATTCTCTCTAAGTCATTATGCAAAGTTTTATTTTGCATAGTTAGTTGCATATTTTGCGACTGGCCGGAAGTGCGTCCCTGGGTGTGAGTACTACTTTCAGAATGGCTACTGCTTTTGCCAAACGTTTCTCCCCTAGTGGAAGTATTACTTACAGATGAATTTTCATTGGAAGAAACTCCACTAGATTTAGTAGAAGGAGACCAAGCGCCCATAATAGCGCCTAAGCCAAAACCAGCCAGAGGCTGAACTGCACTAAGAACAGCAGCAGCTCCCAGCCCTATTCCTTTAGCCAAAGTTCCGGCGATACTAGAAGTAGAAGTAGAGTCGCTATGTGCTGTACCTCGAGAATAAGTTGTACCTTGGGAAGTACTAGTATTTTTGCTATAGGAAGTACCAGTAGTAGTCCCTTTAGAAAGAGCGTCAGAAATAGTGATCGCTTCATTAGTGCCATATGACATTTGCAAATTGGCAAAAGGAGAAAGTTGCGTATAAATAGCTTCGTAAGCGCAGCGAACTTTTTCCAATTCTTCAGCAGGCATACTTCTGGCTAAAACTATAGCCGTATATCTTTGGCCTTGCATAGCCAAAGCCAATTTTTCCAAGCCTTGAATAAAGGTTTGGTTATCCTTAAAATCTTCGTCTTTATTATTGGCTACACAAGAAACAGAAGCGATATTGCGCTCAGGAATAGTGGCTAAAAATTCTTCAGCTTGAGCATCTAATAAGTCCGCCGTCTTGACGCCGGGAAATTGACCTACTAAAGCATTTTTTAGGGTATCTTTTAAAGACTTAGTAGTGCGTTCATTATCTAAAGAGCGCACGCCCATATAAAAGTCGGTCTTTTGGCCGTTGCTATCGGCCACAATAAAGATGCCACAATTAAGATTTTGCAAAGCGCTGAAAACAGAAGCAAATTTGTAAGTGGAATATTCGTCTTTTTGATAAACCATTTCATTGATCTTAAAAAGGCGAATATTGCTAATTTGCTTTAAGCTATCTTCTAGCGGAACTATTTCCAGGCTAGATAATTTGTTGAGATACTTTTTTAAAACTATATCTTCAATTAATTGGCTAGCTTGGATTCTTTGCAAAGCCAAGCTATCTAAAGTGGGCATACTGCTTTGGGTTGCGCCGCTTTCCGAAGCAGAACCGAATTTTTTAGCCTCATCTTTAGATGAAGTGGGCAATTGTCCACCATTTCTAAGCACAATAGCGTCGCTCATATTTAGTCACCCTGACTGACAATAGCTGCAGAAATAGCCCCACCTACAGCGGCTCCAGCGATAGCGCTACCAACAATTACTGTAGCAGTAGCTCCCACTACAGAAGCGATTATGCCGCCAACAGTAGCTCCAGCCGCCGCTCCAATACCAATAGTAACAAACTCACTATGGCTATTTTGGCAACCTCTACATCTAGTTACAGTCTCACTGTGGCCAACTCTATTGTGCGTTGCTGGTGTAGTTATAGGTATTAAATGATGGACCAGCTCTTTAACATGGCCTATTCTTTCTTTAGAAAAGTTGGAAATAAGCTTGACCATCACTTGGTCCATATATTCATTAGTCCACTTACTTTTGTCAGTAATAAACTCTTGGCCGTCATGTTTATCATAAAGACCGGGCATAGAAGCGGCCGCTCTTTCCATTTCGGCAAATTCAGCGCCAGTAGGATCAGCTAATAAGCTATTTTTCATCATGATCCTAACCCGAGTGACGTTGCCAGAATTTACAGCTTCATAAAATGCATTAGTTAAGGCCATATTTGTGCTCCTTATTATTGAAAGATGGAATCGATAAATTTTCCGAAGCCCTGGAATAACTGCTCACAGAAGCCCTTAGGCCTTGGCCTTCTAAAGCGAGCTTCATCTCTATTGCTAGAATAATCGTGGCTTTGAGCAGTTCTTTCGGGTACAGGCACCAAATAGCGGACTACTTCTTTTAGATGGCTAATTCGCTCAGGGGAAAAATTAGATATTAGCTTAACCATCAATTTATCCATATAATTGTTGGTCCACTGACTTTTATCGCTAATAAGTTCTCCACCATCATATTGGTCATAAAGGCCAGCCATAGAAGCAGCGGCCCTTTCCATTTCGGCAAATTCGGCAAAGCTAGGATCAGACAATAAACTATTTTTCATCATGATCCTAACTCGCACTACATTGCCCGATTGTATGGCTTCATAAAAAGCACCAGTTAACGACACAACTTTACCCAGCCTTAAATTTCCAATATGGAGTCGACGCGATTTTTAATATCTTGCAACCAAGCCAAGTTGCGCTCAGTCTCTCTAATGCGCTCTTCGACTTTGTCTTTTTCAATCGCATAGCTCCTAAATTCAGCCAACTTATCGCGAAGTATATTGTCGAGGCGCTTAAATTCAGTCTTGTATAGCCCAGCGATTTTTTTAGACTCTGCGGCAGCATAATCACGGGCAGAGCGACCATTGTTATAAATGCCCTCTTCAATAGGAGCAAAATAAGCTTGAGCTAATTCACCAGATCTAACATAGTTCTCATCTCCATACTCATTAACCCATTTTGTTTCACCAAACCAGGTCCAAGGTTTCCACCAACAGCGGTTTTCATAAGTTTTTTCCTCACGGCGTCTAGTCACAACTCGTCTGGTACGTTCTATGCTGGAAATAGAGAAAGAGCTAGCATCGGGGATATAGCCGCCCATCATACTCAAAGGGTCAATATTAATCTCAAGGTTACCTACGCCAATCTCACTGACCAAGGAAGCTAGTTTATTCTTGTAAGCCTTTATAAGAGAGTCGCCAGTGTTGATAAGACTAGCCTGAATAAGTTCTTCAAGTTCTACTCTCAAATCGGATTCTAAATTGGAGGCGAAACGTTGCATTTGTCGCACTTTGTCTCTAGCGTTTTCGCTACGATACTCTCGCCCGCTCCAATCACTAATTTCTTCTCTAATTTTTGCTTGATATTTTTCAATAACACGATTAACAATTTGTGAAGCTTCATTATTGACATTTGTAACAGCTTCATTTACAGAACTTTCAAATGCTTGTGCGCCTTGAAGTTTATCAATTTTGTTATTGATAGCATCAATTTGGGCAGCAATTTGGGCGCATTCTTGCTGATTTTGTAAAAGCTGATTCTTAGTATTGGCTTCAACATTAAGAGAGTCGATGCGGCCAATAAAGGTGTCGACCACATTTTTAATTTTAGCCGTCTTGGCATACTTATCGACATATTGGCGAATAGCCGCTTCTACAGAAATAATGCCAGTATGGATTAAAGCTTCCTGGTTTTTATTGCCTGCAGTTTTAGCTTCAAATAGATCAGTTTCGATCTTCTTTTTCAAGCTAGCAGGAAGCACAGCATATTGCTCAAGATGAAGGTTATCATTGCGGTTAAATTTACGAACCTTCATTTCAGTTTCGTCTATAGTGTCTTCGTCTAACTTTGTGCCATTTTCTAAAAGACGAATATTTAAAGCTGGCAAAGCGGCGGCTGGGAATAAATTAGGATTTTCAATGCCATGGCTTTTTAAGTAATCGCGCACTCTATCTAAAGTAGCGGTCATAGATCCGTCTTCGCCTCGGCGATCGTCCAATTTGTTAACTACAAAAATAAAACGATCTTTGCTTTGCTTGCCGCCTACTTGCATACTTTCGGCTACACGTTGCAAAAGTGCATTGTCGTCATCGGAACCAAAAGTAGCTTCCATAATGTAAAGAACGAGAGCCTTGGAAGATTGGCCTAAGAACTTACTCTGCACCGCTTTATGTTCGGGATCGCGAGAGTTATTCGGTCCTGGCGTATCTACTAAAACTAAGGAAATTTCATCAGAAGAAACAAAAGGAATGTTGCCCTTAGCTTCAATAGTCGATACTCTATCGTCGCTATTGAGCCTTTCCATATCTCCATAGGTAAGATCGTTGCAAGTTTGCAATAAATTGCCATCTTTATTGTAAACTTCGGCTCGCCACTTATTGCTACCCTTAACATCTTTGAGCTTGGTAATAATAGCGGTGCAAGCTTCTTGCTTAGAAGGCATAAGTTTGCGTTCAAGCAAAGAATTGATCAAAGTAGACTTACCTGCGCTCATAGTAGCCACTACGCAAATAGGGAAATCGCTACTTTTAGCATTTTCAAACGCGTTTATAAGTGCAGGGTCGCGCAGTTCTTCAAAAGGGCCAGCCTGAATATCTTGGAAAACTTGCTCGACTAGCTTTTGTTTTTCAGCAACTTCTTTAGCTGGAATAAATTCCGTAGCAACACTTAAAAATTTGTTAGTTTCCTTAGCTTGCTCAAAAACTTCGTTTAAATCTTCATAGTCAGAAACTGTACCATGAAAAGATATCTGGAAATTACTATCATTAAATTCATCAACCAAAGCTTGAGGCAGTTTTTCCACCCACTCTTGCAAACGCGAATCAGGCTTAATAGACTCAGCGATCTTACTATTTCCAGCCAACTGCTTCCCGTCAACAGTGAACTTTGTTTTCAAAGTATAAGGATTGTACTCGATAAAGACCTTTTTCATGGCGCTTCCCTTTGGTTACCTGGTAGTATTTTCACTAGCCCCACTAGCGGGACTAACAAAAAAAAAAAAACGATAACTACGCGTTATTCTAACGCACATGGTAACATAAAATCAATATACAAAAATGACTAAAAAGCGTAAAAACTGACAAACTGAGAACTAAATTAAATTTCAAAAACGCAAAAAAAAATCCGAACCGTAACAAAAATACGATTCGGACTTTACTTTATATTGGCGGAGAGCGAGGGATTCGAACCCCCGGTGACATTACTGCCACGGCGGTTTTCAAGACCGCTGCTTTCGGCCACTCAGCCAGCTCTCCACGCTGAGCAACGGAACTTATGTTACGCTACTCTCTATCTTTTTCCTGCCAAAAAAAGAAAAAAAATGAGCGAATTGCCAAAATAATTCAGCAACCCGCCCCAAGATCAACTTATTGCCAACTATTCGTGAGCAGCCTGAACAGCTCCAGTAATAGTCTTTTCGGCAGCTTCTTTACCGTATTTGTCAATTTCACGCAGATCTTTATCACCGTGAGTTAAGCAACCGGGGCCGCCAATGCAACCACCTACGCAAGCCATACCTTCAATAAAGTTGTAAGGAGACTTACCACAATTGGCCAAAAGCAAAGCTTTGCGACATTCGTCTAAACCGCTGCAAGAAACGGCTTTAAGCTCAAAATCGGTCACGCCGTGCTCTTTAAGACCTTCTTTGACAGCGTCAGCCAAACCGCCGCAGCGAGCGAAGATACGGCCAAAGTAAGAAGCGGTATCCAAAGTTTCTTCTTCCAGAGATGCCACATCGATATCCAGTCCATCAAAGAGAGCTTGGAGTTCTTCAAAAGTGATGGTTTCGTCTACGTAAGGACTGACCGTATCGAGCTTAGTTTCCATCTTCTTAGCGGTGCACGGGCCAATGAAGACAACTTTGCAACCGGGATTCTTTTCCTTAATAAACTTGGCAATAGTAGCCATAGGAGACAAACTATGAGAGACCTTATCGGTAAGCTTAGGGAAGTTTTTCTCGACAAAAGAAACAAAAGCGGGACAGCAAGAGCTGAGTAAGAAGCCTTTTTCAGCTAATTCTTTAGACTCATTGAAAGCTACCATGTCGGCGCCCAAAGCAGCTTCCCAGACATCGTGGAAACCACATTCTTTAATAGCGTGGATCACTTGTCCCAACTTGGCGTAGCTAAACTGGCTGGCAATAGAAGGAGCTATTACAGCATATACTTTAGGGCCATCTTGCTCTTTAGCATGGCGCAACATGTCTACTACGTTAAGAATGAAAGACTTATCAACAATGGCACCAAAGGGGCACTGATAGACGCAAGCGCCACAACGTACGCACTTAGTTTCATCAATAGAAGCCACTTTGTCTTCGTTCATGCTAATAGCTTTAGCTTTGCAAGCTCTTTCGCAAGGACGCTTAAAGTTCATGATAGCGTTGTAGGGGCAAACTTTAGCGCACATACCACATTCGACGCATTTATCTTTATTGATGCGAGCTTTCTGATTTTCGTCGAAAGTAATAGCTCCGCGACGGCAAGCTTGCTCGCAACGGTGAGCAATACAACCACGGCAAGCGTTAGTCACTTCGTAGCCACCTACGGGACACTCATCACAAGCAATATCCAAAACTTCGATAATATTCTCGTTGCTGGCAGTGCCGCCCATAGCTATACGGACACGCTCAGCTAAAATGGCGCGCTCTTTAAATACGCAACAGCGCATAGTAGGCACTTTGCCGGGCACGATCCGCTTAGGAATGTCGTTAATTCCTTCCGACAATTTGTCTTGAAAAGCTAAGCGAATAACTTCTTTAAGTACGCTGTGCTTGAGGTACTGAACTTTGGTGTCAAATTTAATGTTATTCATAAAAATAGAATCTTTCCTAAATATTAATTGGTAGGTTTCCCCCGGATATAGAAGCCGGAAGCTCAGGAGAGGTTCAGTTGGCACCAAAAAGGCGCACAGCCGACAAAGTAGATAGGCTTTGTCAAACCGCACGCCCATGGCGCTAAAATTTTAAGCAAAATCGGCCACATCAGCCGTATTTAATAAGCGATACTCTCGAGCGGAGCTGCCAGTGCAAAGCAAACAACCGCCCGAGCCTTTATAGCTTATTCGTAATCGACTACGTTGATCCAGTGCATGAGGAGCTCACGCTCTTCAGGGCAACCCTTTACAGATTGAGAAGCCGCTACAATAGGCAACCACTTTTGCACTTGCTGTTTAGCGGTATCGGTCATGCTGCAATACATGTCAAGGTATTTCTTGGCACGCTCGAGCTGGCCAGCCAGCCAGAAGACTAAGTAGGTGCGAGCTACATCGGCTTCGGCAGCACCGCGAGTGACGTGCGCCCAGTCGATCACATAGTCGGTTCCATTAGTACCGCAAATTACGTTACTAGGGTTGAAATCGCCATGGCAAATTTTCTCTTGGCGCGGAATAGCAGACAGGCGCATATGCAGTTCATAACGGGCAGTGGCATTCAAAGTAGTGGCACTGATCTTATTCTGCATCTTGTCAACCAGCTTATTGAGCATAGGAGCCTTAGTGTTGAGAATACGACGCTGAATGTTAATAAAGCGAGTCATATACTCATCTTCTTTTTCGGGCTCTTTTTCCATAAGCTCGGCCAAGGTGGG
>DHKB01000028.1:0-840 GCA_002407045.1 Candidatus Bruticola papionis
AGCTCATGATGATGAGCAACAGCAACCGGCGCCAGCTTTACAGAGTCAACCCAGAGCTGATGTTCCCTTATTCGAACCTGAAGATAAATTTGGCAATATGACTAGTCCTTGGCGTTACGAATGTGACTATGCTATCGATTATATAAGTGGCAGCCGCCGTGGCCAGAGAATTGCTTTATTGGCTTCTGAACTTGGCGATGAGCGTAGTTTTACTATTGGTTCACCTGGCGAGCGCGTCAACGATATCGAAGTTGACGAACCTACCATAGCCAATGATCAGGCCTTGTTGCGCTATAGTAATGGCCGCTTCACTTTGATCAATTTCCAGGAAGATATCAAGATCAATAAGCGCATCGTAACTTGCGGCGAACAAGTCAATTTAATGACCGGCGATGAAATAGTCTTGGGCAACACTAAGCTGGTTTTTAGCGAACGTTGCGTCAGCGAAGCTTTAGCCGAATATTCTCTCGATGTAGTAGAAGGTACCGAAACAGACTTAGGCAAGTCTTTTCCTCTAACCAAACAGCGTTCTTCTATTGGACGTGATCGCAATTCGGATATTCCGCTTACCGATCAGGAAATTAGTCGCCATCATTGCACCCTGACTTTCCGTGCTGGCAAGTTCTTCTTGCAACATCGCTCTGATACCAACCCTACCTTTATAAATGGTGTTTCTGTCCCCGCCGGTGGTGAGCGTCAGATTACAGCCGAAGATAAAATTCAAATTTCTAGCCGTACCGTTTTGCAACTGGTAAAACATTGATCTATATAAAACGAGGTTACTTTAGCTATGCCCGAGGCTAAGTTTGCAAATTTAAGCATAGAAGATAAAGCTGCTCA
>DHKB01000028.1:986-44874 GCA_002407045.1 Candidatus Bruticola papionis
AAAGATATTCACAAAAATGCCAAAGTGGCTCCTTTTATGGCTGTCGATCAAGAAGGCGGTTTAGTAGATCGTTTTCGTTATCCGGAAATGAGCTTATCACCTGGCGCTATGGCCTTGGGCGTAACTGACAATGAAGCCAACATCTATGAAGCTCATCGCATTATGGGTGAAGAGTTGCGCGATTTGGGCATTCATATCGACTTTGCACCGTGTCTGGACGTCAATAACAACCCCCGCAACCCAATTATCGGTGTGCGTTCTTTTTCTGCCGATCCTCACAAAGCTGCTACTTTTGGTTGCGCAGCCATTCGCGGCCTTAGAGACGGTGGCGTAATTCCTACGGCTAAACATTTTCCCGGTCATGGTAATACAGATACCGATTCCCATCTGGCTTTGCCCTCAATAAAAGGTACTCGCCAACAACTTGAAGAGACAGAACTGGTGCCATTTAAAGCTGCCATTAAGGAAAAAGTGGAAGCTATTATGACTGCTCATATTGTCTTCCCTGCTTTAGATGCCAAATTGCCTGCAACTCTTTCCAAAACGATTTTAACTGGACTCTTACGTCAAGAGCTGGGCTACGAAGGTGTAATTGTTACCGATTCTCTGTCTATGAAATCGATAGCCAATACTTGGGGCTTTGGTGAAGCTACCGTTATGTCTATAGAAGCCGGAGCCGACTTGGTATTGGCTTTGGGAAGTTTTGAGCAACAACTCGAATCTTTAGAAGCTCTTATAGAAGCGGTTAAGGGTGGACGTATTAGCGAAGAGCGTCTGGATGAGTCTTTAGCTCGCTTAGAGAAATTGCGCCTCAATCACCAGGGACTTCCTCAAGAAGAAATGGCTCATACAGAAGAGCACCGTGCTATTATGAGCCAAATTGTGGCCCAAACTGCCGAAATACTGCGCGATAGAAACAATTTATTGCCTTTGCGTTTAGCTGAAGGCGCCAAAGTAGCGGTAGTTTCTCCCGATTTATTGCCTCAAAGTCCTTTGGGAGAAGTATCCCAGTCACTCAATTTAGCTCCTTTACTGGCTAAATACGGTATTGAAGCCCAAGAGTTTAAATTTAATATGGCCAGTTTCGGCCCGCCTTTAAATCAATTAGTTCGCGATTTGCAAGGCTTCGACTATGTGATTTTGGCGCTCTATGCCCGAGGCCAGCTTTCCGATTCACAAAAAGAATTAGCTAGAGAAATTCCTCAAGTATGTGCCAATACTGTAATATTGCCCCTTTCCAGCCCTTACTTCTTGGAGGATATGGCTTGGATCGATACAGCTGTAACTGCTTATAATTATAGCTTAGCTTCTTTGGAAGCTGCCCTAGCTAAAATTTTTGCCAGATAGAGTTAAATTATAAAATTACCTCAAACAAAATACGCTGCCCAAACAAATTCGGGCAGCGTATTTTGTTTTATAAAGAGTTAATTACTTAGGTCAATCAACTGTGCGGAGGGAAAACAGCGATAAATTTTACAATTCCATTTTCTACTTGGAATCCCAAACCAAGACTTTTATAAGCATAGAAAGATTGTTTGGGCTGACTCTTGGCTGTGGGCAATTCGTGAGCTAAATAGTTATTTCCATAAGCGGCAATAAATTTGGCTTGCGGATCGCCGACTTGAATACCTTTGGAAGTAACAATACCTGGCTTATCAATATAAATTTGATAAGCATTGGCACTGCTGTCGTAATTGATTTGCACACCATTGAGATAGTAAATCCAAAATGGGCGCTTATGACCTACGAAAGCGTGATCAGCTTTAGGATTGCGTTGCACTATTTGCTCACATTTGGTAATAGACATACCTATGCTTAAGGGGCCTACTCCTTTGCCGGGGCGCACGTCCCAATTGCTCTGAGCAGCAGCAACGCCAACCAAAAGTCCCACAGCTATAACTATAGCCAAAATCAATTTGCTTATTTTACGCATAAAATCTTCCTTTGCCAGCTAAAAAATTATAGCGAAAGTGAGAGCTCTTCGCCAATAAAATATTTAACCTGAAAACTGGTACCTTGTTTTCTCAGCCAACAGCGCCTTTCCTTTGCTACTTATTTTTCGTCGCCAATTACTTCCATACGATTGCGCAAGATATAATCTTTACGATTATAGTATTCGTTACGCAATGTATCACACTCAGCTAAAGCTTGGCGAAAAGCAGCCACAGTTGTATAAGTGTGAGAAGGTATATGCTCTTCGGTTTTCTCATACTCGGTATGGTTTCCATACATACCATAGCCTGCAACTGTGGTACTTGAAAAAGTTTCTTTTTTGGGAGTTTTTTCACCAGATAAAGTAGCTAAAGCAGCTAATACTTGATGGCGCTGAGTAATATAGTTGATGTACAAATCGTGTAATTCACGAATAGCACTGCTTTGCGAAGTTATTTCTCCAGCTACAGAAAGCAAAGTTTGACTGACAGGCATGGCATTTTTATCCAAAAATTTACTGAGCTCGGCAAAAGAAAGCTTGTTACTTTGGATTATTAAATAGCGCAAATCATTATCGTATTTTTCTGCCGCTTTCATTTTATAAAGATAGTCGTTAACTATTTTATTGACTCGCGTTTTATCAAGTAATTGAATTTCTGCACGATTATCTAAATCGACAACTTCATATTTTACTTCAGGCTGACGCTCGGCTTGAGCGGGATAGCTAAAGAACATACTTCCACTCATCAAAACAGCGGATACACAAAAAATTAGATATAACCTATTTTTGTTCACTTTATCCCTCCATAAAAAATAAAAAAGCAGAGAAACAAAACTGTATAACTCGAACCAGTATGCTCCTCTGCTCAGATCATCAAAAATATGATGTTATAACTTACTCTCAACTAAGTCGCCATTTTTAATTTTATTGCCCTCTTCAACTTCAAGGACTTGGCACTCGCTAGCTTCTTCGTCTACGTTGATTACCTGGACTTGAGCAACGGTCTTCTTAATCTTAACGCTGCCTTTTTGCTCGTCGCGGCGTACTTGGAAAACCATCTTTTGAGTAATACCGTGTTTGGATCCTAAGTTGATATAGACTTTGTCACCTTCTACATAAGCTACGAAACCGGTATATTTTACCTTGGCAGGCAAAGACTTAAACTTCACAGTATTAAGCTGGTCGGCTAAATCTTTGGCAATAGCATAATAAACATTGCCCATAGCACTGTCAGAAGAGCTACTGTTGTTGGAGCTGGTTTTGATAAGACCAACATTGGTGCTACTACTTCCCTTACCGATTTCGATATTTTTACGGCAACTGGCTGTGGCTACAATTCTGGCAGATTCACTGTCTAAAACTTTAACTTCGATAGAGACTTTAGCAACATCGGGAGCTTTACTTGAACTACCCACACCGAACATGGAAAATGAGCTGCTTTTGCCTTGTTCAACAACAAATTCAGTAACTTTACCCGTAATGAGATAATCAACTCCCAGCAATTGTTTCATACGAGCAGCGCTTTCAGCGGTTACTCCTCCGCTGGCTCCCAATTCCTGTTCTTTAAGAACTAATTCCAACTGTTCACGCTCAATTACGCTAAAGCGATCAGAATTAGCTAATTCTGTAGTTAAAATAGCCGGAATAGCTTGACCGACTTCAGTACTATCGGCATTTCTAAATCCGGAACGATTTGTATAAAAATCTAAAACTGCAACGGTGTAAGGGCCACCGGGAGCAGGAGTATTTTGGGCTTGGGCCATTAAAGGCAACCAAAAACAACCCAGAGTCAAAACTAATAATGATAGAAAAAGCTTACTGCGAAAATTTATAATTTGGCTCCTGAAAGAAATATCGGCAACTTGCCACATATTCATGTACAACAAATACCCCATTTAATATACCAAAAATGGAATATTGTTTACCAGATACTCACATTATACTATATCAATGTTAATAAACATAGTTTATTAAGCATATTTTTGGTATTTTAAAATTATATATTGGCAAACGAGTTCACTAATAAATACATGAATAGCATTATTTCACTTTGTATAAAAATCAGCAGGTAAGGCTGATATTTTTACGAAAAATTCGCGAAGTTGGTTGCTTGTATACTTCGGGGCTGGAGCTTTATCTTGCGTCGAGTGTTTGGCAGCACGCTTATTCTGCTTTGGTTGGAGAATAGTTAAAGATGATTAATATAAAGAAATTACTTGACGAAGCCGAGTTAGAGTATGAAGTTGATGAAGATGGCGATTATCAACTGGTTATGAATTTAGCTGAAGACGATGAAGACGAAGATGAAGCCCGTACTCAAGTCGTAGTCGTCGGTGCCGAGCCTCAAGAAGCCGGTTGTGCCGAGTTTATCCATATTTATTCCAAAGCTGCCGACATTGATGACATTCCCGAAGAAGATTTTCTCGAGCTGCTCAAAGAGAACAGTGAATACTCTTGCGGCGCTTGGGAAATTGCCGGCGACAACTTGCTTTTCAATTGCAAAGTTTTGGCCAATAAATTGTCTAGCGAAGAATTGTTAGACATTATCTCTATTGCTGCTAGAACTGCCGACGAAAAAGAAGCCGAATATTCTGACGAAGATATTAACTAACTTCATAGTTTTTACTAAATAGCTAAAGCCCCTGATCGCCTTAATCCTGAATATCTTTTCAGATAAAGCCGATCAGAGGCTTTTTTGTTTGCTGCTTCTAGGCTAAGGTAGCAATTACACTTTGGAAAGCAGCCTGTACTTCTTCAGGTTGTAAATTGGCAAAACCTAAAGTATGCAAATCGACGCCGGGCTCTGCACCGGGGATAAGTTTTTGCAAAAGCTCAACATCATAGCGACGCACTATTACTCCATGTTGCAACAACTTACCATTATGGCGCACTTGAGCGCTGCCTACAAATTTGCGCCCCAAAGCTGTTATTTCTCCCGGAGCGGTTACAGCCATACAAGAAGGGTGAGAAGCGCCACCGGGAATCGAGCCGTCGGTCGCTGCAGATACGGGCAAACCGAGCTTTTGCAAAGCTTTTCCTAAAACAGCTGCAATATTGGCAAAAGCCTGAGCGATTTTGAGATGGCTATCCACTTCAGGCACAATCACAGCGTAGGTAATTTCTCCAGGCATATGCAATAGAGCCCGGCCACCAGTAGGACGGCGCACTACTTCCACATGACAAGTGCGGCACAAATTTTGATCGATCCATGTTTCAGCTTGATTTCGTCCCAAACTTAAAGTAGGCTGAGCCCAACTGTAAAGACGCAATATAGGACTTGAGCATCCCTCCATCAGTTGCCAATCGCGAGCCATATTTTTAGCTCCACTCAAAGGGGGGTCAATAATATATTGCCAAGTTGATGCTGGATATTTTTTTAAGAAATTGTGCTCCATGGATTTTTTGACTTTCTTGCTGGACAATAGAAGGGCCCTCCCCGCCGCTACAACATAACGAACAAGAAGGGCCCGTCGTTTTTGACTTATGGTAAGTAGACCGAACTATTTAGGCTGTTGCAAAATAGGTTTGCGAGCCGCTTTAGTTTCGTCCAATCTGGTTACAGGCAAGTTCTTGGGCACATCGTGCAAACTCTCGCCGCTTTCATGAGCCGCTATATCAAGCATAGCTTCAATAAATTCATCCATAACTTCTTTACTCTCGGTTTCGGTAGGCTCAATCATCAAAGCCTCCTCTACTATCAGAGGGAAGTAAATAGTGGGAGCATGGAATCCTCTATCAAGCAAAGCTTTAGCAATGTCTAAAGCATGTAAGCCCTTGGCCTTTTTTAATTCGGAAGCGGAAAGCACAAATTCGTGCATGCAAATACGATCAAAAGGCAGCTTGTAGGCTCCTTTTAAACGTACGCGCATATAATTGGCCGCCAGAACAGCCAGACGGCTGGCTTGACGCAAACCTTCAGCTCCCAAAGAGCGTATATAAGCATAGGCTTTAACTAATACCAAGAAATTGCCCCAGAACATGCGCACGCGACCAATGGTCTTTTCAGCTTTTTCTAAAGCAAAACCGTTCTCAGTTTTTACTGCTATAGGGCCGGGCAGAAAAGCCACTAATTTTCCTTTAGCACCTACTGGACCACTGCCTGGGCCTCCGCCGCCGTGAGGAGTAGAAAAGGTTTTGTGCAAGTTGAGATGCACCATATCGAAGCCCATATCGCCAGGTCTGGCAATACCCATTAAAGCGTTCATATTAGCGCCGTCATAATAAACTAACGCCCCAGCTTCATGAAGAATACGACATATTTCTTCGATATGGGCTTCAAATAAGCCCAAAGTGCTAGGGTTAGTCAGCATAAGAGCAGCTACTTTTGGGCTCATATGAGCTTTGAGAGCTTCAATATCAACAGAACCATCGGCGGCCGAAGGAATAGTTACTACTTCAAAGCCAGCTAAAGCTGCTGAGGCAGGGTTGGTACCATGCGAAGAGTCGGGCACAATAATAATATTGCGCTCCTGACCTAAAGAGCGGAAATAAGCAGCGATAGTAAATAAAGCAGTTACTTCACCGTGCGCTCCTGCAGAAGGTTGCAAGGTGACGCCGTCCATGCCGGTTATTTCAGCCAAGCTTTCTTGCAACTCATACATAAGTTGCAAAGCGCCCTGAGCATGCTCAAAATCTGTCAAAGGATGAATATCAGTAAAACCAGGCAAAGCAGCCACAGTTTCATTGACTCTGGGATTGTACTTCATAGTACAAGATCCCAAAGGATAAAATTGTGTGTCTACAGAGTAGTTTTTTTGCGAAAGGCCCACGAAATGGCGCATAACGTCCAATTCCGACAGCTCCGGCAATTCCAAATCATCTTGGCGCAGCATAGAAGAAGGAATAAACTCAGCTTCTTTTATAGGAGGGCAATCGCTCTGTGGAGGCATAGTGCCAAGCCGACCGGCATGGGATTTTTCAAATAAGGTCTTAGTGGTCATTGTCTTGTGCTAAGCCTCCTTCCCATTGCGTAAAATGCTGATAAGTTCGTCAATTTGCGCTTTTTTGGTCAGCTCAGTGCAACATAAAAGCACACAATCAGCCATTTCTGGGTAGTCCTTTTCTAATAAGTAGCCACCCTGGATGCCCTCGCAAGCCAAATATTGCATAAGTTTGGCAGCTGTGCCTTGCGGACAACGCAAAACGAATTCATTATAGGTGGGGCCAGAAAGAGGCAGCGAGAAGCCCTCGAGCTTAGAAACTTGTTCTTTAAGATAGGCAGAACTTTGCAAAGAACTTACGGCAGCCTTTTTCAGACCAACAGGGCCCAAAAGGCTTAGATAAATTGTGGTGGCCAAAGCACACAGCGCTTGGTTAGAACAGATATTTGAAGAAGCCTTTTCTCGACGAATATGCTGCTCGCGAGCTTGTAAAGTTAAGCAAAAACCGCGTCGTCCTTGAGCATCTTCAGTGAGACCGACTAAACGTCCAGGAATGCGGCGCATAAGCTTATTTGTACAAGCCAAGAAGCCAACATAGGGGCCACCGTAAGCCACAGGATTGCCCAAAGACTGGGCGTCGCCGCAGCAAATATCAGCGCCATATTCTCCAGGCGAACGCAATAAAGCCAAGCATACAGGATCGGACACTTCTACAATAGCTAAAGCTCCAGAAGAGTGAGCTTTTTGGCAAAGGGACGGGCCATCTTCGATAATGCCCAAGAAATTGGGATTTTGTACCAAAACAGCTGCGACATCAGCGCCGACTTCAGGCAAACAGGTTTGGCCTGTTTTGGGATCGAGCGGAATTTCTTCTACTTGTATAGAGCTACCAGCCAAATAAGTAGCAATAACTTCACGAATTTGAGGATGCAAACCGCGTGAAATTAGCACTTTACTACGTCTAGTCTGAGCTACAGCCATTAATATAGCGTCGGCAGCGGCAGTACCGCCATCGTAGACGGAAGCATTAGCTACATCTAAACCGGTTAGGCGACAAATCAAACTCTGAAACTCAAAAATAGTTTGTAAAGTACCCTGGCTAGCTTCCGCTTGATAAGGAGTATAGGCAGTCAGAAACTCAGAGCGCGAAATGATGTGATTTACGATAGAAGGGATAAAGTGGCGGTAGGCGCCAGCTCCCAAAAAGCTCCCCCCGCTAAATGTACAGTTACGGTCGGCTAAGCTTTTGAAATAATCTATTAAATCGTACTCACTCAAAGTTTCAGGCAATTGCAAAGGACGATTTAAAAGCAGCTTCTCGGGAATTGAGGCAAAAAGCTCATCCCAAGAGCCAACGCCTACTTCAGCCAACATAGTTTCTATATCAGCCGGAGTATGGGGAATATAAGTCAATTAAGCATCCTCCGTAATTTTCTTGTAAGCAGCAGCATCCAGAAGGTTGTCTAAATCGGCAGGGTTACTCATCTTAATACGGGCGATCCAACCTTTGCCAAAGGGCTCTTGGTTAATGATTTCGGGAGTAAATTCATCATTGTCTTCGCAAAGGCAAGGATTTACTTCGATAACTTCACCGCTGACGGGAGCATACATATCAGACACGGTTTTAACAGACTCTACAGTGCCCAAAGACTCTCCCTGGGAGTATAACTTGCCCACTTCAGGGACTTCAACGAAAACTATATCGCCCAACTGCTCTTGAGCAAAATCAGTAATGCCTACTACGGCCACGTTGTCTTCGGTTACGCGTACCCATTCATGATCACTGGTGTATTTAAGATCCTGAGGAATCATAGTTGAATCTCCTTAATTGCTGAGAAGTTTTGCCGATTGTTCTGCCAAGAGGCGACAGAAAGATAATAAACCGAAAAGGCGGCTCTTTCCGGCTGAAAAAGAAACCGCCTTTTTCTAAAAATTTAACGGCGCACGCTACCACGTACGAAGGGAGGACGTTGCACCAAAGCAGGCTCATGACGATTGGGACGCACTCTAATATTCAGTTCTCCGCCTTCTTTCTTGTAGGCGCTCTTAACCAAAGCTAAACAAATTCCACGCCCCAACGAAGGAGAGAAAGTGCCACTGGTAACTACTCCAACTTCCTGGCCTTGTTCATCTTCTACGATATGTCCTTGGCGAGGAATAGCCCGGCCTCTCATAACCAAACCTATAATAGCCGTCTCAGCCCCCTGCTCTTTCTGAGCTTTAAGTACATCTTTGCCTATAAAATCACAATTTGTAAAGCGTACAACCCAACCTAAAGACGTATTTATGGGAGTGGTATTTTCGTTAATTTCGTGACCGTAAAGAGAGTATCCAGCTTCAAGACGCAAAGTATCACGCGCTCCTAAACCAATAGGCAAGCATCCTTCCTTGCGTAAAGCTTCCCAAATTTTGGGAGCTTCATTCCAGGGTACATAAATTTCAAAACCATCTTCACCGGTATAGCCAGTGCGAGAAATAACCACTTCCTGACCTTGGAAATCTCCTCTGGTCAAATGGTAATAAGCCAAAGGCTCCAAATCTGTGGAAGTGAAAGGTTGCAATATAGTCTGAGCTTCAGGTCCCTGAATAGCAATTAAAGCCGTCTCCATAGAGATATTCTTAAGCTGGACATTGCCTTTAAGGTGAGCTTTTATCCATTCATAATCTTTAGCACAATTGGCAGCATTGACAACTAACCAATAGTAAGGGATGCCTTCGGCAGTATCTGGAAAACGGTAGACGAGTAAATCGTCGATAATCATGCCATTTTCTCGGCACATACAAGTATACATGCATTGCCCTTCGACCATGCGATGTATATCGTTAGTAATTAAACCGTCAATAAATTCAGAAGCATCAGAGCCAGTAATTTCAAATTCGCCCATATGAGTAAGATCAAAAATACCTACTTCAGAACGTACGGCCAAGTGTTCGCTTTTTATGCCTGTATATTCTATAGGCATTTCCCAGCCAGCAAAATCAACTATTTTGCCGCCGTCACGTTGGTGAGCCTCATACAGAGGAGTGCGCAAAAGTTCGTTAGCCACAACATGCTCCTTTACTGCGCGGCCATCATTCATCCGGCCGTCCGCTTCAAGCTCTCTGCCTGCACTTGCCAATAAAAAAATGCAAGTCATGCCTAATATTTTTCGAGAAATATAGATAAAAAACCTACTAAAAAAGCAAAGAGGCAGCCCTTCCCCCAAGAGCTAAAAAGGCTCTAGAGCTTAGCAACTATTTCTTGTACCTTTAATTTGTCCTTAGTAACTTGAGACACAAAAGCCTCAGCGTTAGGAAAATGTATTTGTCCACGCACCATTTCGATAAGTTCGGCTTCCAAATGCCAACCGTAAAGTTCGTCAGGGCCGAATTGTCCAGGCTCACTTAAAAGGAAAACCTCCAAAACATCACGTCCACAATCGAAAGTGGGACGATTTCCCCAGTAGGCTAGTCCTGGCAAACAAAAACTTTTCCCCACCTGGTCATTTTCTGATTTTTTTAGCGAGCAAATAGCGGCAAAAACTCCACGTGGAGGCTTTATCAAATAAGAATCGACTTCGATATTGGCAGTGGGGATATTTAAAGTGCGTCCGACTTTGCGTCCATGAATAATTTTGCCGCCAACTTTATAGCGACGCCCCCATAAGCGGCTAGCTTTTGGCAAATTGCCTTCCTCTACTAATCGACGCAATAAACTCGAGGAGATAATCTCATTGTCAAGGCAAAACGGTGCGACAACTTCGGTAGAAAAATTAAATTTCACTCCCAAACGCTGCAACATTTGGACATCTCCTTGAGCGCAGCGCCCAAAGCGATAATTGTAGCCCACAACAACCTGAGTTGCTTTCAATTTGTTGACTAAAATACTGGCAACAAAATCTGCTGGCGCCATAGAAGCAATTTCACTATCAAAAGGCACAGCTATAGGCTCCAGCCCCATATTTTTAATAATGCTGAGGCGCTCTTCTAAAGTACAAAGCAATTTTGCCCTTTTAGTAGGAGTTAAAAGCCAGCTAGGATGCTCTTTAAAAGTAAAAACTAGCGGACGCAAATCACGACTTTGCGCCAGCTCTTTAGTTTTGTTGAGCAAAGCCACATGGCCGCGATGTACACCATCAAAAAAACCCAGAGCGATTGCGCTGGGCTCAGAACCTAAGTTATGCTCTGAAAATAAATTGTCCAGAGCGGAAATATTATTCATCGAGGTAAACTTCAATATTGGCACCCTTAAGAGCTTCCAACTTAGCATTGGCTTCTTCCGCAGTGGCATATGGAGTGCTTGTAATTCTGTAAGCGGTACCACCCTCCACAGGGATTTCCTGAACCAAGTAGGGCACGCCTTCTTGCTCCAAACGAGCTTCTAAAGAGTCTACTGTCTCTTTTTGCATAAAAGATCCAAAGAAGAGCACCCTTCCCGCTGTACTATTCTGAGATGCAGAAGCTGCCGTCGTAGTATTATCGGCATTATTCGTCTCGGAAGAGCTTGTGTTAGTGTTACTTTCTTGCGAGTTTGCAGCGTCGGCCCCACTATCTGAGTTACTTCCCACCACAGAAGGTGTCTCCTGAGGCGTAATGTCAATAGTAGGTGTATTGTTATCAGGTACAACTTGAGCAGGCGTTTCACCAACAGGTTCAACAACTAACGTATCATCAGTATTGCTCTCCACATTTTTGTTGTTGCTTCTATCTATTTCATCTTGTTTATCTTTGGCTGAATTTATTACCACAGTAGAAGTTCGAGTTGGCATAGCTGAAGCACTAGACACAGTATCAGCGTCAGCTAAATACTTATCTACAGTAGTTTTGCCTAACATAGCTCCTATGACAGCGAATACCCAAATAAGAGCAAAGCTCGTAAAGATCATTCTCATCCAAAAACCATCCCGCTGTCGCTGAGTCTGAGCCATAGTATGCAAACCTCCTAAACTTAACGCAGCCACAAAAAATAATCGGATCTAAAGAGAGGCCTGACGAATCCATCCCTCGACGGCCAAGTCAGACCTCTCAACAATTGCCGAAGAAGAGCTTTTTCCCTTCTCGACCGAGTGAATTTAAAGCTCTAAAGCTTCTTGTACACGCTCTAACTTACCAGGAATATCTCTGCGCCATACAGATTCAGCAGCGCCTTTATCCAAGATACAAACGATTACAGACTCGTCTTTCAAAGGATATACAGCCAACATCTGGATATCGGTATCCACAACTAAAGCAGAGCACTTGCCAGCACTGAGCTCGGAAAGATAATCAGAAGCAGCGCTGTACATGCGAGCAGCAGCCATAGCCATGTCGTCGCAATCTTGAGTAGTAGACTCTACAACGACGTCTTCCATAACGATAACAGCGTCAAAGAAGCTATCGATAACGGTAAGACCGACCAAGCTCTTCTTTAAGGTATCACCTTCAACGAGACGGCCGCCATATTTCAAAGATCCAGTCTCTATGGTATGGACAGCTAAAGTAAGATTATCGGCAGTAGGATAAAGGTCCAAGCAACCTGACTCACCGGCAATAAAGGTACGCTGTACGGTGCCTAAAGAAGCTTCATCAGCGATACTGTTTATATTGTTAATAAATTCTGGTTGGAAAGCGGCAGCCGAATCGGGATCGGAGAAGGTTTCCATAGCCCCTAAGAAAGGCATACCATCATCAGCCACAATCATAGCTGAAGAAGTTCCCAAATCGGAAATGGCATTGATATCAGCTTCTAAGCTGTCAGGATCGTTATTTTCTAAAAGTTGCTCTAAAAGTCTGCTGATTATACCACTAAGCGATTCGCTTCCAGCGGATAAGAAAGCCGGCTGATCAGGAGTGATTTCCTCAGAAGCAGGACTGATTTCAGCTTCAGGCTGGGGAACCTCGAGTTCAGGAAGCTCAATCTTTTCCTTGTTTTCTTCAAGCTCAGTTTCAATTTCAGGAATTTCAGTTTGCTCGGTAGCAACAATTTCGGGTTGTTCAATGGTTTCAGCAGCAGGCTCTTCGGCAACAACAGCTTCAGGCTGCTCAATAGCTTCAGCAGCTGGTTCCTCGGCGGCAACAGCTTCGGGCTGTTCAGCGGTTTCAGCAGTAGGCTTTTCAGTAGCAACAACTTCTGGCTGTTCAATAGTTTCAGCAACAGACTCCTCGGCGGCAATAGCTTCGAGCTGTTCAACGGTTTTAGCAACAGGCTCTTCAGTAGCAACAGCTTCGGGCTGCTCAATAACTTCAGCAGCAGGCTTCTCGGCGGCAACAGCTTCGGGCTGTTCTACGGTTTCAGCAGCAGGTTCTTCAGTAGCGGCAGCTTCGGGCTCAACAGCCTCAGCAGTAGGCTCTTCAGCAACGACAGCTTCGGGCTGCTCAATAGCTTCAGCAATAGGCTCTTTAGTGACAACAACTTCGGATTCAACGTCCTTGAGAGCGGATTCAGCGGCAGATACTGCAGAAGATACGGCAGAAGCGAAAGTCTCAACCACAGCCTCAAGAGCAGCCGAGGGGACTTTTACTTCAGGTACACCTAAGAAATACTCACCGATAATGCGGCCTACGTTGACGCTAGTCATAGCGTCGATACCGGCCAAGAAATCGCTAACTACAGAACGGCAAGCACGGTCAGAAACAGAATTAATTGTCTCTTGCAAAGCATCTATATTGTTGACGATAAACATACGCTCGCCTTCAGCTTCGATAACTTTATAAGCCTCGGCGCTGACGGCTCCAGAAGTAATAGCGAAAGTGCAATCGGGATGGAAGAAACGGCTGCGAGTGATAATGCGGAAGACAGAATTGGCGTCCAGTCCTTGTTCAGAAATGGAGAACATGAGCAAAGAGCCTTTGTAGTCGGCGAAAACTTCACAACTATTATTGTTGTCTTCACTACGGAAAAGAATATGTTCGCTGCTGACGCCACAATCAAGCAAAGCGGCACCTACAGTATAGGCCAACCACATATTGCGACGAGCCAAAACGGCACCCTGAGGGCAAACGGAGAGAGACTGAACGATTTGTTCGTCGGAAATAGCTTTGCCGCAGTGGAAGCAACGGAAGCCGCGCTTGGCTGCTTCATCTAAAGCGGCCAAACTGGAAACACGGCTGACTTTTTGGCCAGTCTCTTTACAAAAGACTTCAAATTCGCAATTGATAATGTTCATGTCGGCCATAGTTTTGACATCTTCGCCGACTTCAAAGACGGAACGTCCTTGCGCAGCTTCAGGAAGAGAAACCACACCACGCTCGGAAACTATTTTTAAAAGCTGACGCACTCCGGGATTGCGCAAACAGGCTGCCGCTTTACGCTCCCAGGGGCCAACTTGCAAAGGCTCGGAATCTTCACGCAGAAACTCGAAATAAGGGGAAACGATTGGTAATTCTTGGGATTTTGCCTGAGGAGCGGCCTTATTAACCACTTTCAAATATTCTTCCCAAGCGGAAGTACCATTACTTTCGTCCCAAGCTCCGCCGACGACCAAAGCATTCTCTTCGGGAAGAAAATGGTAGTAGAACATGGCACCGGCCGGAGTAATGACAACATCCCCATCCAAAGAAGCTAAAGTGCCTTCCTTGCCCAACATTTCAACGAACCGCTCATGGCCGCCGGAGATAACAGGACGGAACTTTTGACCTAGCAAATCGGCCAAAGCGTTTTTGCTGTCGCTAATACTACGAAGATCTGTCAATTTTCTGCGTACGAATTGCATATTAAAAACTAAACTCCTCAAACCATGTTGTTCGTCGCCGTCAGCGAAAAAAATTGCCCCGGACTTCTACGACCTCCAGGCAATTCCTTTGCTGCGAAGGCGGTTCAGCCCAATTATGTTATCAGTTAGCCCCCATTTTATTGTTCATCGACACTTCTTGTGGTAGATTGAAGGGACAGTAAAATTCTCGGTAATTCTAAGGCCAAAGTACTTCCTTTTTCCGAGAAAAAGTATATTAGAAAAAACATCGAAGAAGATAAGATAATGCTAAAAGGAGGTTACAATAAATGCTGACGCCATCTGTCAGAAAAACGCATAAGCGCTTGCCATTATTGTTATTTTTAGCGTTGCTAGCGTTTTTCTTGGCTATTCCTCATACAATTTTTGCAGCTTCTCCGGCCAGCGTATTTGTTGACGGTATGCGTGTAGACGCTACACCAGTAATCCGTGACGGCGTAACTTACTTACCAATACAAGTTATGGCCCAAGCTTTGCAAGCCGAAATCATGTGGGACTCGAAACTGAATACTGTTAAAGTAAACGGTAAAGTGGCTTCTTCCCCCGTTTATAACAACAGCGGGCGTATATATTTACCTGTAGAAACTTTCGTCGGTTCCATGGGCGGTTCAGTAAATTTTGACGGTCGCAATAACCGCATACTTATCGTCACCAATAACGGTTCGGCCAAGAGTAAGACAGCCTCTTCGTCCGCTCAACAAAGTGCCAACCGAAATACATATGTTAAACCGACGACAGCTGCAGCTAAAACAGCTCGTAATAGCAATGGCAAAGCCAACGTTCAGGTAAATAACAACTCTGCCGTAAGTCGCAATTCAAGTTTTAACCAGAGCGGCACTCCCAGCAGTTATGCACCTAATCAAATTCAAACTAACGTTTCACTGCGCCCCGTAGACGCCTCTCCTTATTTGGCTTCCAATCTTCAGCCAGGCCCTATTCAAGGCGTAACTACTATGCGCGGTGGCAGCGCCAATATACCCTCAAATTCCCAGCGTCCTCAAAACGGTCGGGTTTATGTTCCCAAGAGTGCCAAGAACGAAGTTTTCCAAGTAACTGTCACCAATTTGGAAACTATCTCTATCCTGAAAGATTTTTATCGCCCCAAAGAAGGCTACAAGTATGTTATAGCTTATCTTTCCCAGCAAAATATCTCTCAGCAAGTCCAAATTTACACAGGCCGTTTTTCACTTTTAGATCAAAAGTCTAATTCTTACGATTATATAGAAGGATTAAGCAACTTTTGGCTAGTAATTTTAAGGCCTTACGGCATTAACTTCGGCTATTTAGTTTTTGAAGTTCCCGCCGATTCCAAACCGGTAAGTTTGGTACTTCATTCCCTGAACCAGGCTCCGCTGTCCATAGATATTTAGATTGGTTGCTTCGTTTTTAGTTAAAAAACGAGAGCAACTTTTCTGCGTATTCTGGATTAAATGACCGACTTCAGAAATATAATTTTTCCTTCTACGAAAGAAAAGGAGTTGCGTGAATATGGTGCCGAGAACGCGCCTTGCGTATATTGCGTCAATAGTCCTGGCTATCTTTGCTTTTGTCATCGTTTGCGGAGCCACCGTAAGTCGTGCTGACGAGCCTGTCGAGATTACCTTCTGGCATGCCATGAGCAGATCTCGCGGCAAAGTGCTCAACCAACTTGTTGACGAATTTAATAAAGCCAATCCCAATATAGTTGTAAAATCAGTTTGCATCCAATCTCAAAACAAAGAGTATGGCAACGACTACAACGCTCTTTATTCAAAGATCTTGGAAAATATTGCCAAGAATACCCCTCCCGATGTAGCTCAAGTCTACGAGAACTGGACTACCCAGTACGTCGGAATCGATGCTTTGGTGCCAGTAGAAAGTTTGATGACTGGCAATGACAAAGCAGCTATGAAAGATATTGTCCCTGTTTTCCTCAGTGCCAATACTTTCACTTCCCCTAGCGGTGAGAAGCAGCTTTATACTTTGCCTTTCAACAAGTCCATCTACGTTTTGTTCTATAACAAAAACATTTTCAGAGAGCTCGGACTTAAGCCACCGACAACTTGGCAAGAGCTTAGAAAAGCTGCCAAAGTTATTGCCGACCGCAAAGGTATCCCTGGCTTGGCTTTCCAGCCCAGTGTTGATATTTTCGGTCACTACCTCTATTCTTACGGTGGAACCTACATCAGCAAAACGAACAATGGCGCCGGTTTCGGCGGACGCTTAGGTGTAGCCGACCTCGCCTATTGGGTTGATTTGGTACACAAAGATCATTCTGCCAAGCCTACCTTTGATGCGACGAAACTCTTCCAAAACGGTCAAGCTGGTATGTATATCGAAACCACTTCCCGTATCGGCGGTTTCGAAGATGCCCGTGCTAGCGGCTTAGATTTCGGCGTGATGCCTATTCCTAAGGGCAGCACCCAAGCTAGTCAGTTTGCTGGCACCAACTTAGCCATTTTCAGAGGAGCTAACGACGTAGAGAAGCAAAATGCTGCCTACAAGTTTGTCTCTTATATGTGCAGTCCCGCCGTCACAGCCAAGTGGTCGATCCAAACTGGTTACTTACCTGTACGTAAGTCGGCCATTAACTCGCCAGCTTACCAAAATCATGTCAAACAGCACCCTGAATATGCCGTAGGTCTCAAGTCTTTAGACAAGGCCACCGTCCAGCCGCGTGTTCCCGTTTGGGAGTCTATTCGCAGCATTTTGGATGACGCTATGTTTAAGGCTTTAGGTCGCAAATGTGACACCGAAACAGCTATTCAAGAAGCCGTTGACACCTCCAATAAATTACTTTATTCGGTGGGCAGCTACGAACATAATGACTAGCGAATATTCTATTAGGTAAACAAAAAGAGCATGTACCTCACTTTTTGAGGGCATGCTTTTTTTTGTTTTTGACTATTTTATACTAAAATCTATCCGGCCAATTTTACCGATGTCTCTTAATCACTCCGCCCAAGAACCTCATGCAAATATAAACGAAAGTCCTATTACTGAAGCTAAGAGTAAACAACTGAAATTTAGCTTTTTGTCCTTGCGTCTCAATCAGTTTTGCCTACCTTTATTGGGATTTTTACTGCTTCTTTTCATTATAGCCACCAATACCCAATCAGGCTGGCTCTTCGTTTTAATTTCTCTGCTTTTAGGTTTGCTTCTTGTCGACGTGTTTCAAGCTCTTATTACCGTCATGAGAGCGGTCGATGCCTTAAAACTTAGCGTTAGCCCAACTTATGAAAATAGTAGTCTGACTTCGGCTATAAATGGCGGCTATGTAGGCGATTATGGCTCTATTCATTCTTTCAGTCTGCGCTTAGATAACCAATCCAGCAAAGATTTTTCTAACATAAAAATACAGTTTACGGCTGCAACCAATAGTCAAATTAGTTATGCCTGGAATAAAGAGCAATCTTTGGCCTTAGCTTTACAACCAGATCAAGAAGTAATAGAACCTTCACCTACTACCATATACATTTTAAGCAAACTGTATAATTTGCAAAATAAACAAGAAATAGAGCTATTATCGGAACGCCTCAAAAAAGAAGGGCAAACGTCCTCTTCAGCCAACCAGCTCCCTTTTCAAGCTGAACAAACGGTACTTTTAGATACTATAGGCGCCCATAAAGCGGCTAAACTTAATTATAAAATTTGTATTAAACATAGAGGAATATATTCGGCCGCCCCCTCTTCCTTAACATTTTATTCTTATTTGGGATTAGTAAATTTTACTCTGACTGTAGATCCGAGCATTTGTCGTCTTTACATTACTCCAGAGGCTTTAGACACTCAACCAAGCAAATCGCTAGTCAAAATGAACCATAGTTTTAGCAAATACATGCCACAAAAGAGTCTAAACGAAACAGAAGATTTTTACGGTATGCATGAATTTCAAACTGGAGAAAATATTCGTCATATCCACTGGACTACTAGTGCCAGAATGGACAACTTAATAATAAAAGAATTTCAAACAGATCCACCTCAAGAAGAGAAACCTCCTGTACTTTTATATGTACTGGCTAAAACTAACGATAAAGTAGACATTTCTCAAACTTCATGCGCCTTAGAAATGGCTTTAATATTCATAAATACGTTGGCGAAGTTGTGCCAAAAAGAGAAAAGAGAACTTCACTTTTTCTTCGAAACCAACAAAGGTCACACAGTAATTTATGAAAATAGCGAATTATCGAGTTATCCTCTCAAGCAATTTTTGGCTGAAGCCAGTTTAACGACGCCCCTTAAATACATTTCTTCCCAAAGTCCAGAAGAAATGTTCTCTTATGCCAGAGAGCAATTTATCAAAAAGTATAAAAGAACGCTAATTTTTAAAATTGCCTTACATCCCTATCTTGATCCTCAACAATACCAGCAAGAGGTTAGTGCCTTTTTATTGATGCAACCACCTAATACCGATCCTCAAACTTCAGCAGATTTTGCAGCCACAGCGCTTAAGTTAAAACGCAACAGTGACGTAGTAAAATGTGTAACTATTCAAGATGATCCCCAAAGTGTGATTGAGGAGATTATATAATGGACGCTACTACTATGCATAAAAATTGGGAAAGCTTATCTACACAGGCAAACCAGGCACAGCCGCCCAAATCTTCTCATGAAAAAGGCTTAACTTTAGAGCGGCTTATATTATTGCTGACAGGTCAATACCCATACGCAGAAAGTTCTGTATCAATGCGCTTAAGCGTTTTGCTTTGCGAAGTTGTTTCTCTATTTAGCACTTTTTCTGCTCTGGAATATCCTGGCAACTGGTATTTTTATTTAATCTTTCTAATTGTCGGTCACCTTTACTCTTACAAATACAGAAACCAGGGCGCCTGCCTGATGAAGTGCCTAATCAGTTTCTATATGCTCTTTATTTGTGGCAAATTTTTTGTGGATTTAGTAGCTTCTCCTTATACTATTAGCCAGTCTCTAGTTATGCTGCTGGCAGGCTTGCTAGTAGGCCATAGCTTTGACTTACCTAGACGTAAAGATTTGAACTACTCCATTTTAGTTAGTTTATTACTTTTGGGATTTTCGGCTACTATTTTCAATACTATGACTTTTGCGATCAACTTGATCGCTTATCTCATCCTCTTCTCTCAAGCTGCCCGCTTATATTGTTTTTCTCAAAATTCTACTACCATTTTTATCGCTCATAGCCCCAATAAGTTATCAGCCGATTTGCAACGAAAAATTTCCCAAAGTAAATGGAACTTGCTAAAAACTATGCTTAGCTCCTCTCTCAAAACTTCTCTGGGCTGGGCAACTTTTTATTTGCTGGCCGTTTTATTTACGGCCACGGTTCTCTTTATGTTGACACCGCGCTTTCCCGGTTTGGCTAATTTTAGATTACAAACTAGCTTAAATTTAAATCTTAATTTGCACAGAGAAAGTGCTCATGGTGAGCTTATAGATCCTTCTTCCTCCGATTTAAACAATTTGCTATTTGGAAATCAGCTTAACGACGGCAGCATCGAATTTACTAGCGCCCAAGAGGATCTTGGCGACAACCCTACTTCTGCAAGCGAAGAAGGGCAAATGATCATGCAAGTTCGCACCAACAGCCAGCCACCTCTCTATTGCCGCGGTTTAGCTTATCGCCACTATGACGGACGCACTTGGATTATCGACGAAAAGTTTCACCCTCGCGAAGTTAGCAGCGGCTCTTTTCTCCATCCCACTCCTCCTATGTTCAGTCGCTCTTTCTATAAACGCATGTTCGATCAAGGTTGGCGCCCGCAACGTCACAAGCGTCAAGATATGACCACGCAAATATTTTATATTGAGAAAAACATTACTAACTTAATTTTCGCACCTTATTGGACAGTTTTTGCCGAATATCCGACCGAAACTATTTTTATAGATCGTGACAATGGCTTGCGCTCTCCCAATATTCAGGAAAAAGGTACCGTCTATACAACCAATTCTCTACCTTCTCCTCTTCTTGTTGACACTCAACAAGTCGATCAGCAAATTTATACTCAACTTACTAGCTCCCAAAAACTTGATTATGAAAAAAAGGCTTGGCAAGAAGCTCTAAATTTTGATAGCTTACCTCCCTCACTTAATGGCAGCAATCCCTTGTTAAAAGGAGACTTCAATCGTCGAGAATATCAAGAATTGGTAGCCTTGCCAGACAACATTACCAATCGTACTCGTTTTCTGACTATGCGTTTAACTAGCCGCTACTCAGATCCAGCCCTTAAAGTTTTGGCTTTAGCCCACTTTTTGCGCTCTAATTGCGATTATATAAATCCAGCTCCTCAAGTACCCCAAGGAGTAGAATTGACTGACTATTTTATCTTCACAACTAGAAAAGGTAATTGCAGAAACTTTGCCAGTTCCTTAGCTGTTATGTGTCGCCTTATAGGCATCCCCAGTCGTTATGTAAGCGGTTATTTAGCCAAAACTTACAATCCTTTTACTGGAAATTATGAAGTTTACGATTATAATTGTCACGCTTGGACTGAAGTTTTTCTCAATGATCCAGAAGCTAAATGGGTAACTATAGACGCAACTAGTACCAATAATGTTGGTGGCCAAAAAATGGAGGGCGTTTGGTTCAATTCCAAGCCGATGTTCCAATATTTTTCCCATAAATTTAAGTCTGCACACCTATTAAATTTGCAAACTAATTTGCACAATCCGCTATTTTACGTCCCCATTATATCTTTGCTTCTAGCCTTATTTATGATTGGCTGGTTGTTAAGCAATTATCAAGTTGCCCGTTTAATTGCTATGGTTATAAATAAAGACGATTGGCCTTTAAAACAAAGGTTCCTCATTGCTGGCCAACTAGTGGCTTTATCGGCCAAATTAAAAATATGGCAACAGACAAAATTCAATTCTTCTATTGAGCAACTCTACGATTTTACCAAAATTTTGTTGAGCGCTCTTAATATACATCAAGCTCCAGGACAAACTGTACGCCAATTCTGCGCCAGCATTCAAAACTCTGAAATTAGCTCCATCTTGCAACGCATAGGTAAATTGTATGAAAAAGAAGTTTACGCTCACCCCAGCCCTGCGTCTAGCCCATCCTCCCAAGAGGCTCAGCCAAACTTGTTAAGCTTCTTTAAACATTTGTCACCTCAAATGCAAGAAGAGTTGCTCCATTTGCTAATGATCGATCCAAGCAACTTGCACAAGTCTGAAAGTGGAGGAGGAAGTTAAACAAAATAAGGGAAATTTCGGGGGAATATTTTTATCATACCACTACCTGGAAAGGGACATAAATTTACTCATGGCTAAAGGATATTCTCCCAAAAAACTAGGTGCAGCTCTGGCTTGCGCTGGTCTTTGCTTGGCTATTTCCGGTTTTTTAGCCGGATGCGGTGACGGAGGTAGCACTGGCAGCGCTACTCTCGATTATGGCAAGCAAGGCACCGTCACTTTCGATTTAACTGGTGTTGCTCCAGAGTTGAGCTCTGTAAAATACTCCTTCCTTAATGAGAGCGGCTTGCCCATTTTAGTCACCGACCAATTGGAGATCGGCCAAAATCCCATTGCCGTAGCTAAAGTTCCCCAAGAGGCCACTAAAGTAATCGGCTACTACTTCTCTGGCAAGCAAGCTACCGACTTCAGCATCAATAATATCAAATGGAATACCGATACTGGTTTAAAAGCCACTGTAGCTTCCACTCCTACTATTGCCGATGAAGATCTCGAATATTACAGAGTTGATCCTACCTACTCTCATGTAGATAAGGGCGAATCTACTTATGTGAATTTGACCGCTTCCTATTTACTTCCCGACTCTACTTATGCCAATTTAGACTTGACTCCCCTGGCCACTATTAAGCCTATCGGCCATATGGTTATGCAAGAGAAGTCTAGTATACTTAACAACCTTTACCAAGGTACTGCCTACGGAACTCAAGAATTCGAAGTTACTTCAGATTCTTTAGCCAATTACACCACCAATAGAGTCGGCGATCATCATGATTATGTCTATGTTTCCGACGCCGTTCTCACCGGTTTAGTCTTACAAGATGCTGCTACGCAAAAGACCAAAAAGATTACTGTCCTCAATCCTGACGTCAGTATGGGTGTGAATAGCACTGTTGTAGATGGTGAAACTTATGTCGTCGGTGAAGGCGAATTTGTTGTTTACGGAGTTTACACTTCTCCAACCACTAAGAGCAACGATTTCCAAGTGCAAATGCGCGACCGCGAAATTACTTGGGAAACTCCCAATAGTGAAGCTATAAACTTCCAACTTGGTAAAGATAAAGCTGCCTACACTACTAAAGCAGCAGCCGAAAAAGTTCCTTTAAGCGTCTATACTTATGACGAAAAGAATCAGAAATTCTCCGCTTCTATAGATATAGATATTAAAGATACTACAGCTAAGCTTTGTTACGATGTTCCCAACTTGGTAATTGGCGAGGCAGACTACGCTGCTAAAAAGTGGCTGCCCATTGGGGATTACAGTCTCATTTTCAACCTTTGTGCTGTTTACGAAGTCGACGGCAAGGCTAGCGAAGGTTCACCCGTTTTCGGCTCCACTAAAGTTGGGGAAATTGCTCCCGTCGTAGTCACAGACAGCGAGGGACGTGAGCCTAAAGTAGAAGCTGACGAAGCTTCCCAAGCTTATAAACTTAGCTATGGAACTCATCAAGCTAATGATAAAGGTAGCTTGAGCTTCAAGATCGTTGACGCTGAAGGTCACGACGTTGTAGTAGCTCCTGCTTACGAGTATACAGTTAAAGAAGTAGAAGTTACTCCCTAATTTTGACAATTAGAAGTTTTCTCAGTTGGGCTAAGCTCAACTGAGAAAATAATTAACTAAGAAAAAGAAAGCGCCTGCTTTGCGATATCTCCAAGAGAGGAAAGACGTCTAGCAGGCGCTTTTTTAATACTTTTTTGTTTGCCGATCTTTTCTAAAAGATCGTATAAATAAAAGGAGTGACATTAGTAGTTTGAGCTAAAGATACCAAGAATGTGAGAGCCAACAGTCCCAACAAAAAAGGTACCAGCCAGAGGCGTTTACCAGCCATAAAGCTAAGAAGCTCCATAGCAATACTCCAACGTTTTTTTAATTTGCTGAACATATATACGGCTTACATCTCCTCGTCGCTACTATTTGTATTGACACCAGCAGCACTTTCTGGTTCTTCACTAGGCATACTGTCTGGTAAAATGGTAGAATCGCCACCTATAGACGAATCAAACATATTTATATCGAAGATGCCTGCTCTATCTAAATATTGGCTGACGACCTCTCCAGTTTGGAAATGACCAAGCTTATTTAAATGCATATCTTTGGTGTAATACATACGCGGACGATTGACTAAGTAGGGCCATAAATCCAGAACATAAACGCCATTGCTTTCAGCCCAATCTAAAATAATTTGCCTGGGCTTAGCTCTATCAAAAAGGTTGTCTTCCAGTTTGGAACTATCGATCCAATTTTGCCAATCCTGATCGTAAACTTCTATAGAAGAAGGAATAAGTACAATCACAAAAGTGCTGCCACGCTCAGAGCAAAGGTCGCGGATCTTATTTAAAGATGCAGCAGTACTAGCCACACTCTGACGCATTTCTTTAGTGTAGTTATTTAAGCACCAAGACTGAATTGCATTGGGAGGCAATTTAGGGCCAAAGCTGTGAGCTATAGAACCAATAAATTGGTAAAGATGGCTGCGACGCAACAAACTTTTATATAAAGGAATAGTGTTGTCTTTAGGGATACTGACAGAATCTTGCTGCTTTTTGAGGCAATCATAAGAGCCCCATAAAGCTTCGGCTTCCGGAGTAAGTACTAAAGATTTATCAGCTACTGTGAAGCCACGCTGGCTTACCATATTGTCATAAAAGTCGTTGCCAGTGTAGAAACCGAGCATAACTACGTCAGCTTTGCGATCACCTGGCTTAAGCTTGGCATAAAGGTTGGCTTCAGTATCGGTGCCAGCGTTGGGCATACCGTAATTGAGCACTTTGGCTCCAGTTATGCGCTGAATTTGGTTGAGCCAAGTGTCTTCGGCATTGGCCCAACAGCCAAAGGTGAAAGAATCGCCCAAAGCCAAAATAGTTTGTCCAACCCCAGGACGACGTGAAGCGACAGCATCGGCCGCCACTCCGTCATCGGCTGCAGTGGACAATTGCTTTACTTGATCGTCACCAAATTGATCAACAGGGCGTAAAGCAGGTAAAGCACGCCAACCATCATTATTTATATGTATATCGGCAGAAAATTCTGGCCCTTTAATGCGCTTCGACCAGCCGGCTTTCATACGCCAGCCGTCTTCGCTCTTAACATAAAGGCCACGCATTTGCATATTAGGGTTGCTTACACACAACCATACTAAAATTTCTGCGCCAATTAAAGCTAAGGCCAA
Source organism: Candidatus Bruticola papionis (assembly GCA_002407045.1). Taxonomy (GTDB): domain Bacteria; phylum Vulcanimicrobiota; class Xenobia; order Xenobiales; family Xenobiaceae; genus Bruticola; species Bruticola papionis. Next base: position 25,804 of record DHKB01000028.1, read on the forward strand.
CAAAGCTACATATTTAACACAATTGCCTATAAAGCCGAAATCGTTAGCGAAACGATCATTGTCGCTCTTATAGACAATTTTGCGAGAAGCAGCAGCTCGGCCTTGCTCATTTTGACTATGAACAGCAGTAGGCGTCCGTGACCACTTTTCCAACTCAGCTCCAGGAATAGAGCGTTTTTCGGAAATAGCTCGGCGACTGATCAACATGCGACCCATAACCAAAGCGTCCATATCAGATCGGGTAAACGCAGAAAGAGCTTCAGCTGGAGTATTTACAATAGGCTCACCAGGCAAATTAAACGAGGTATTAAGGAGCAAAGGAACACCAGTACGCTGGTAAAAGGCGTTAATAAGCTCGTAATAATAAGAGCTCTCTTGCTTATAAACAGCTTGAAGGCGAGAAGTTCCGTCTACATGAGTAACTGCAGGAATTATTTCTCTTCTATCTTGATAGACAGGTACTGCCATGAGCATAAAGCGCAAGGGATCGATTAAATGAGAATTGGGTATATCAAAATATTCTTCGATGCCCTCAGCTAAGACAGAAGGAGCAAAAGGACGGAACGGCTCGCGGAATTTTATGCGAGCGTTAACCAAATCTTTCATGTAGGTGGCTCTGGGATCGGCTAAAATAGAGCGAGCACCAAGAGCACACGCCCCCCACTCAAAGCGCCCTTTCATCCAGCCAACTACTTGGCCATATTCTAGACGCGTAGCCACTTCCTGATAGACAGCGTTCATATCAGGCAACTCTTTGAATTTACAATTTTGAGAACGCAAGTAGTCGGCTACAGCGTAATCATCATGTTCTTGGCCGAGATAAGGAGTAAGCAAACGGTAGCGCCCAGTACCGCCCAAAACGTTGTAGTAGCCCCACAGAGCGGCCCCCAAAGCGCCTCCACTGTCGCCAGCTGCCGGTTGGATATAAATACCAGAGAAGCCAGATTCACGATAAATGCGTGCATTGGCTACAGAGTTTAAAGCAACCCCGCCCGCTAAACACAAATTGTCATGGCCGTACTTGCGACGCAAAGCTTGAGCTTGACGAACTAAAATTTCTTCGGCAGCAGCTTGAATAGAAGCAGCTACATTAGCATAATGCGGATCTAAAAGGTTTGCTTCTTCTGGAGAGCGCGGCTTGCCAAAAATTTCGCAGAATTTATCACTAAAAGAACGACAAACTGAATGATGGAAATCAAAGTACTCCATATTGAGAGTAAATGAGCCGTCACTCTCTAAGCGTACCAACTTTTTAAAGATAGTATCAAAAAAGACAGGCTGACCGTAAGGGGCCATGTCCATGACTTTACATTCACCATCATTAGCTTGAAAGCCCAAAAAAGATGTAAAGGCACTATAAAGCAAGCCTAGCGAATGCGGAAAGCGCATCTCATCATCAAGGTGTATTTGGGTTCCCCAAGCCGAGCCACGTGTACCTGTAGCCCACTCGCCCACTCCATCTACAGTTAAAAGAGCGGCATTGGTAAAGCCGGAACAATAGTAGGCACTAGAGGCATGGGACAAGTGATGAGGGCAAAAAACTATCTTGTCTTTGCCAATGCCTAATTGCTCTTGCAAATGTGCTTTTACCCACAGTTTGTCTAAAAGCCAAACTAAAGACGATTCACGGAAAGCGATAGCTGACTTAGGCCAAGTGGCCATAGCAGACATAAGCAAGCGATCAAATTTTTGAAATGGCTTCTCAAAGAAAACCACCAAATCTAAATCTTGCGCTTGGCAAAAAGCCGAATCGAGGCAAAACTTTATAGCTCGACGAGGAAAGCTAGAATCATGCTTAATACGAGAGAAGCGCTCCTCTTCGGCAGCAGCCACTACCTGACCGTCAACAATTATTGCCGCAGCTGAATCATGATAAAAACAAGAAATACCTAAAACACGCATTAGAACTGAGCCCTCGCCTTATCGCTAGTATGCACAGGCTGCCAAGCTCCGCCGCGGCTGTCCTTTTTGAGCCCCAGAGGATCGGCAAATAGTTTTACACAAATGGCAAACGGAGTGACACATATCCAATAAAATACGGTCAATAAAATTCTGGCTTGGAAAGTGGCTGCTCTAGCGACCCAGCTTTTCCAACGTTCCCAAAGAGACATTTTTTGCGGGCTTTCTTGTCCCGCCAAATTGTCGGCATGTACATAATCAGGTTTAGTCTGCATAAGCCAAAACATTTCCCCACCGCCAATTAAACCCTTTTTTTTGCTCGTCCAACTTCTTGGATAGCTATATTTGCTCTCCTCTTTTAGCATGGTGCCACGAGCTTATGGCCAATGGTTATAGAACTAAAATAAAAGAAGCACAGCTCTAAGGAACTGCGCTTCTTTACTTTTTATATAGGTAGTTGTTATAAGTTCAACAACTAGTCGATTTTGCCCATAGCTTTGAGAATGCGTTCAGCGGTGAAAGGCCAATCGCGTACCCAAACGCCGACAGCGTCGTGAATAGCTTCAGCTATACAAGGAGCTGCGCCGTTGCAAGTAATTTCAGAAATGGACTTGGCACCGAAAGGACCGAGCGGATCGTCGGTAGGAACCAATTCCGAAACGAAGGTTTCGGGTACATCCAAAATCATGGGCACTTTATAGTCGGTAAAATCAGTCGTCAAGCAACGGCCGGTTTCTTTATCATAAATCATCTCTTCGGAGAGAGAGTGACCGATAGTCTTCAAGACGCCACCGTACATTTGACCGATAGCCAATTCGGGGTTGATAGGCGTACCACAGTCTTCCAAGCAGAAGTACTTTTGTACTTTAACTTCACCAGTGCGTTTATTGACAGCTACTTGAGCAAAGTGAGCACCGTAAGGGAAGGAAGCTTTATCGACAATAAAGTGACCATAAGCCATAAGTTGACCACAGCCATCACCTTGCTCAGCATAATGAGCAATTTGGGCAAAAGTAATAGACTTGCTCTTGCCTTTAACTGTACCGTGGTGAACAATTTGCAAGTTTTCAACAGGCTCGTCAAGCAGCTTGGAAGCCACTTCTAAAATGCGAGCTTTCATATTTAAAGCCGCATTTTTGACAGCACCACCGCTGAAGAAAGTACCACTGGAAGCGTAAGCACCTACGTCGAAAGGTGTTACGTCAGTATCGCCAGAGAGAATGGCCACATCTTCCATGTCGACATTCAAAATTTCAGCTACAAATTTGCAACTGACAGTATCTAAACCGGTGCCCAAATCGGTACCACCGGAAAGGACGATAAAAGTACCGTCGCTGAGCATACGCACTTCGGCATTGGCCGAATCGAGACCAGGTAAGCCAGATCCTTGCTGTACGATGGCAAAACCTTTACCTATAGCGATATCAGGATCGTTGCTGACTTCTTTTTTGCCCCACTCGATAAGCTCACGACCGCGCTCCAAAGCCTTACCTAAACCGCAAGACTGAATAGTTTCGGCCTGACCTTCGCGACCTTCACCTAAGCTCTTCAAAATTTCCAACTTAGTGCCAACATGGACACGATTCTTTTCGATAACGTCCATGTGGTCGAGACCTAAGCGGTCGGAGATTTCGGCTACGGCTAATTGCAAAGCGAAAGAGCCCTTAGGAGCGCCATATCCTTGATAAGCGCCAGTAGTAGCAATATTAGAGTACCAAGTATCTACGTTGAAGGCCATATTAGGACAATCAAACAGAGGTAAAGACTTGGAGCAAGCATTCATAGGTACGGTCAAACAGTGAGCACCGTAAGGGCCGGTATTGGCTTGCACATCCATGTAGATAGCGGTAATGGTACCATCTTTTTTAGCGCCGACTTTACAACGTACTTTGGCTACGTGACGAGTACGAGAAGCGATAAACTCTTCTTCTCTGGTAAAGCGCTGATAAATGGGACGACCAGTAATCCAGGTTAAGTAAGCGCAAACTTCTTCAAGAACGATGTCTTGTTTGGCACCGAAGCCGCCACCTACGCGCTCTTTAATAACGCGAATATTGTTTTGCTTGGTCTTAATAATGCTGGCCACAATACGACGCAAATGCCAAGGCACTTGAGTGGAAGCATGAATGATTAAGCGGTCGCCGTCCATGTGGGTATAAACCACGTGAGGCTCAACGGGAGTGCACTGAATCTGGCAGCAATCGTACCAATTGTCCACAATTTCATCAGCTTCGGTGAAACCTTTATCGACGTCGCCAATGCCAGCATGGACGCTAGAAGCTAAGTTGCGGTGTGGATCGCCGTGAATGGGAAATTGGTAAATAACTTCACCGTCACGAGGATCGGCATTTTTGTTATACTCTTCCAAATTATCGGGAGCACCGCAAATATAAGTAACTTTGGCTTTGTGGACAATAGGAGCACCAGGAGCCTTAGCTTCATCGGCCGTTAAGACGAAAGGCAAAACTTCGTATTCAACCTTAATGCGCTTTTCAGCTTCGATGGCCGCATCCATATTTTCAGCCACAATAGCAGCCACGCGATCGCCAACGTGACGCACTTTGTCGCCAATAAGCTTGCGATCGTAAGGAGAAGGCTCGGGGAAACCTTGACCGGCTTGGTTGTAGTGAACATCAGGGCAATTTTCGTGAGTTAAAATATAAACTACACCGGGAACTTTTAAAGCTTCAGAAGTGTCGATAGACTTAATGTAAGCGTGAGCGTAAGGAGAACGCATCATACGCAATACGCAAGCATTGGGATCGACGGCATCTTCCACATAAGCTTTTTGGCCGCGCACCAATTTAGGGCTGTCAATTTTACGAGCGGGCTTACCGACCACGCGCTTACCTTCAGCGTAAGAAGGAGCCACTACGCAAGTAAAGTTGGGATCATTTTTGCGCTTGACAGCCAAGCGAATAGCGTCATAGAACTGCTGGTAACCGTTGCAACGGCAGAAGATACCAGACATGGCGTCCTTTATTTCCTCGTCGGTAGGATTGGGATGACGCTCTAAAAGTTCTTCAATACAACAAACTACAGCCGCGCTGCAATAGCCACATTGTACTACGCCGACATCAACTAAAGCCGACTGAATGGCGCTCAAAGTGCGTTGTTTAGAATAATACTCAACTGTGCAAACTTCTTGACCGTCTAACTGGGCAGCCAACAAAATACAAGAGTTGACTAAACGTCCATTAAAACGGATAGCACAAGCGCCGCAAGTTCCTTCGCCGTTACAGCCGTTACGAATAGAAGTAACATTGATACGGCGCAAAAAGGCATCGGCGCGTTCGCGAGGCTCGACCTCAGCCTGCTGTTCTCTGCCATTTAAAAGAAAAGTAATTTTCATATTTTTTTTGTACGACTCCCTAAAGTTGACCAAAAGCTTTATAGACAGTCCAGGCGGCGATCTGAGCGCCAACTTCTTGTTTGAAAGCTACGCCACCGCGAATATCAGCAATGGGCTTCAACAAAGGACGAATTTGTTTTACTAAAGCATCGCGCTCAGGCAAAGAAGCACCCTTCAAGCTCTTCTCTATCTCAGTTAAATGTACTGGATGAGCAGCTACTCCACCCATAACTAAGCGGACATCTTCGATTTTATCAGCTTCACCCTTGACGACGGCATAAGCGGCTAAAATGGAAATATCATTTTGAGTGCGTACGTAACGACGAGAAGCGAACTTTCTAGCTCCCATTTCCGAAGAAATGCGCACATTTAAAATCAAATCTTGAGGATCGCCATTTTCATTATATTCGGCGATATCAACAATATAAGTGCTGCCGTCGACTTTCATAAGCTCAACTTTGACATCTAAAGCCAAAAGCATAGAAGCCAAGTTGCAAGTAGCTCCGCGCAAAGCGATATTACCGCCTACTGTAGCCATATTGCGAATGTTGCGGTTTACCATATAAGCGGCCGCTTCTTTGATAGCCGGGAAAACGCTCTCACTCTCTAAAAGCTCTTGGTGAGTAACACCAGCACCGATAATAAGTTCGGAATCGGTCAGCTCTATCTTATTTAAGCCTAAAGCTGACAAACTAATTAAAGCCTTAGCTTGCTTTTCTTCAGGAACTTCCTTGGCATAGGTGAGAGTATTGAGTATGGTGCCGCCTCCCAAGTAGGCAGACAAGCCGAGACGGTGGCGCAAGCTGACCGCCTCCTGCACGCTGGACGGCTTATGAAATTCGCTAAACAAAATAAAACCTCCCGAGGAAGATGGGTCGGAACAAAAAGTCTCTTTTTGCCCTCTTTCTTTTGTGCGTCAAGGGTGCAATACCTGCCTAAATAAGAGACTTTTTTATATACTACTCGTTGTATAAACTCGAGAACATCGCATTTTTGAGCTATCGATAGCCTTAGCTCGATAGACTCCGTGAAATAATACTATTAAGTAAAATTTGCGCTTGCTCACAGCAGTTAGAGTTTTAACTATATATGGCAAAACTTATAATTATTGATATTTAGCTCCAGATACAATTGCAAGCAAAAACTATAGCTGCTAATTCGCTATGTTCAATTTGACGCTTACTGGCCAAAATATGAAAAAGTTCGTGAGCTAAGACGAGCCTTTTAGGCCAATCATCTACAGTTTTTTTTACTCCCAAAGCTATAGCGCTTTTAGACAAAAAAGTTAGAGCTTCCCTATCCAGATAGACTCTTTTTTCATTAGACACTACTCGTCCCCAAACTAGCAAACCTGGCACACTTAAAGGCTTGTATTCAACGGCAAAACCAAGCCGACGCAAAGCGGCCTCCGGTTCTGATGTTTGCTCAGAGCCAAAAATTGAAGCCTGTCTTTGAGCCACTTGCCATTGGGCTGAGCTATATTGGCCATGCGGATCCCAAATGGCCAAGAATTTACTAATTAAGGACAAAGGCACAGCCATTTTAATTGTTTTTTTCGACTATAGCCAAAACTTTTTCGTCTTCAGGCAAATTACCTAATTCGCTAGCAGCTAATTCCAACATTTGCTCAGCTTTAACTAAAGTGCTTAAATCACACATTTTGTGACCAGCGACCAAATGCAAAGACGGAAGCAGAGCGCCTGCGTCGCCATAAGAAGTGTAATCGCGCAAAATCTTTTCTAAGAAACCATGCAAGTTGCCTACAGTTCCTATTTCGACTAAAGCTCCTGGCCTTTGCAACCTGGCAGAGCCGAAAACATCAGTTACCCAAATGGTAGTTTCCTTTTTCTTAAAGAGGCCGAAGAAAATTCTGCGCTCTAACTCGCTTTTGTATACGTAATAAAAATTGGTATGGCCTAACAGTGTGTAAGTATTGCCCGGCTGGCCTGACGTCTTTAGCACTTCTAAGCGCTCTGCTTCACTGACTTCTTGGCCGCTGCGCGAGCTCTTATTGGAAAAAGCGATAGCTCCTTGGGCTATAGCTCGCACTAAGTTCTTCTGGGCATCTACTTCTACAGTTACTTCCACACTGTCAGCCTCGGCGCCCATCTTTATGACCGCTTGCTCAGCTTGACGGCGCAAATTCTGTAAATCAGCAGGTGTAGGATCGACAATACTGCGTTCTATACATTCGCGCACCATAGCTAAAGCCGCGCCTATAGCAGAAATAACTTCAGCTCGCTGGGCCAATTCAAAAGGCAAACCCAATTTACTGGCCACAAAAGGCACTATAGCTGCACAGCCTCCGCCACCACCGATGAGCTTTAAGCGTCGATCTTCCATTTTGTAGTCGGATATTAATTTTTTTAAAGTAGGGATAATAATTTCCGACGCTTTATGCAACGCCGCCCAAGCCCAAGCCTGAGCGCTCTCAGCTTGAGCTTGATCATCCCAAACTGAAGCGTTTAAATTGGCCATAGCGCTTGTTTTTTGGGCGGCTGCCCACTTTTGCCAGGCAGCTACCGGCGGGCGCTCCCCCTTGGCTTGTAGATATTGGCCCAAAGAGGCAAAAGCTGCCGCTGCAAATTTAGCGTTGCCGGAAGAATAGCCACCTTTAGGAATTAAGCCCAAAATATTGGCCGCGCAAGTAGAAGTGAGAGCATATTCTTGGCCTGAAGGCGTTTGTACTACAAAATAAGGATGATCACCAGCAAAAGGTGATACTTCTTTTATTTTCAGATCTGAAGCTTTTAAAGAATTAGTCTCGCTTTCCGGAGCAAAAGCGCAATAAGTATATCCAGCCAAATGAGCGCTGCGCGGCCCAATTTGCAAGCCGTTCAGCCAGCCGACCATTGATCCTCCGGCTACTCCCAAAGTGCGGCTATCCAAAGTGCGCAAATAAGTGTCGCGCCCGCCGACAGTAGCTGATTTCACCGCCGCATGGCCATCTTTAATCATGCAAATATCGGTGCTGGTGCCGCCTACTTCCAAAAAGAGCGCATCTGAAGCTTTTAAAAACATTAAACAAGCGGCAATACCGGCGGCCGGCCCAGATAAAAGTGTCAGTACGGGGCGGCGTTGTACTTCATCAATGCCCATAACGCCGCCATCAGAGCGCATAACCATGAGTGGCGCTTTAACTTGCTGGCTTTCCAAGGCACCTTTAGTCATAAGCGCCGTGGCGATCATTTTGGGCAAAATGCTGGCATTAAAGACGGCGGTCTGGGTGCGAGCGCTTAAACCATAAAGGCCAGACATTTCATGAGTCGCGCAAACCGGTATTCCCGCTTGGCAAGCAGCATGAACAATTTTTAGTTCACCTTGAGGATCATCTACGGAAAAGCCTTCAGCAGCCACAATGGCTCCAACTTGCTCAGACTTAAATTCTTTAAGTTTAGCCTCTAAATCAGTGGTAAAATTAGCTGCTTGCGGATCGAGTACAGCAGAAATGGTGTGTAAAAATTTGCCAGGAGCCAACTCTATGTCGCCCACATGAGTATCGCTTTTGACTTTTACAGCTTCTAAACCGTTGGCTAAAGCGATAATGCCAACTTTAGCTACATCACCTTCCAAAAGTGCGTTAGTAGCTTGCGTAGTACTGTGAGCTAAAAAGACAATTTCGGCGTCCTTAGGCAAAAGAGCACACAGACCGCGAAAAGCTTCAATAATGCCGGCCGCCACACCCTGAGCATGAGTATGCGTAGTAGGAGCGACACAGTGGGCGCTCACTTGCAAAGTATCGTTGTCGATAGCTACAGCATGGGTAAAGGTGCCGCCGACGTCAATGCCTACACGAAATTTACTCACAATCTTTACCTCTACTTTTTAGCTTATTTTCTGGTGAAGGAGATAAGCGGCCAGCCCCTGACTGTGCTGGGCTGGCCACAACATATAAATGGCTGCCGTGGAGGCGGCACCTTAGATGCGTTTTTTTAGGGAGTCCAACTTAAAGCTTTGGCTACGAAAGCGGCCCACAACAGAGCAACAACAACAAAAGCCCACACATAAGGCAAAGTGGCCTTAAGCAATTTTTCGGCGCCCACCTTGGTAAATTGAGCTAACCAAACGTTGTGCGTATTGGTTGGGTCACACACGCCTTGCACTTGGCCTACACCAAAGAAAGCAGCCAAAATTGCCGTTGGCGCCATTAAATTGCTGCCCAACAATATACTGGCTACACCAGCGCCTAAACCATACATATTGAGTGGGCCGCGATAGAGAGCCAAAGGAGCCAAAACGGAAAAGACGAGCACAAAAGAGAGCGGGCGGCCAGGAATAACAGCGGCCAAGATGGGAGCCATTACAGCTTTAGTGGGTTCGGCAGTCATAGCCCCCAAGCACATACCTAAGCCAACAAACAGGCCCAAAACTGGAGCTACATCTTTTAAGCCTTCCAAAACAGCAGCACTTAAATTATTGACACAGCGACGCGGATCGGTAGTCAAAACGCCCCATAAGATACCAACAATAAAGGCCGGAATGATGGGCATACCAAAGCAAAAAATTAAAGCGATAGGTAAAATAGGCGTTAAAAGAGCCGCCAAGGGAACTTTAGTTTTGGGCAACTCAGCACTTTGGGCCCAGTTGAAGCTGCCACGTTCGCGATACATACCGACACCCAAATAAACTAAAGTAGTTAAAGCAAACAAAGCGCCGTAAGCGACAACATATTCTTGCACCACCGCTTGGGGCAGCTTCAAAACATCCAAATAGAAGCCCAGATTGGCCGGATTGAAAATGCCTCCCAAAGCAATAGCAAAAAGCATCAAACCAGCCGCCAACTCAGCAGAAATGCCCACGCCAATCATGATAGGCAATACCAAAGAGCCAATCATAATAACTGCTCCCAGGCCAGTAACTGAAGTAAAGCAAACAGCAGTTATAAAAGTGAGCAATACAGCCAGCCAAGTTTTATGGCGGCCAGCATATTCAGCAGCTAAACTAATTAAGTGAGCGGCAATACCGTTGCGCATAACTACTTGAGAAAGAATGGAACCAAAAGCAGCAAACATAATCGCTTGCGATAATTTGACAGAGCCTTGAGTTATAACGGTATCAAAAATAAATTGGGCAAAGGTTCCCTCCCCTTGTGTCCAATCATAAGCACAACCGGAAATAAGGCCTACAGTTACAGCCATAGCCGGTAGGGCCAAGAGAGCGGGCAATTTGCGACTCATCATTAAAGCCGCGAAGACAAAAAATACTAAAATTATTAAAATACCGGCAAACATATGCAACAACTTTCACAAAAATCGGCTCCAGCTTCTATACTGAGCCATTGATCCCTATTTTGGCCAAAAGCTTTCAATTGGTGTAATCTAAATTAAAAAAGAGCTCGAATTTTTTTTCGCGCTCTCTAGAGGAATTGTCTATTTTTTTCTGCTTAAGTACCGTAGCGACGGCCACGCTGTTGATAATCGATAATAGCTCTATAAATAAAAGCTTCATCTACATCTGGCCAGTAAATATCGCTAAAGTAAAACTCTGTGTAAGCCGATTGCCACAATAAAAAATTGCTCAGCCTCAGTTCTCCGCTGGTACGGATAAGCAAATCGGGATCGGGACAACCAGCTGTATACAAATTTTGTCCAAAAACATCCTGGTCTATATCGCTTATTTGTAGCTTGCCTTCTTTAACTTGCTCTGCTAGGTAGCGAGCAGCATGCAAGATTTCCTCTCGACCACCATAATTGACAGCCAAGTTGAGCAGCAAATCGCTATTGTGAGCCGTAGCTTTTTCGGAAATTTCTAATTCGCGACAAACTGAAGGGTGAAGCGCACTCTTATCACCTATAACTCGCAAACGTACACCAGTATCGAGCATTTTTTGACGCTCAGATTTGGCGTAATATTCAAAAAGTTGCATTAGCAAGGCTACTTCCGCAGGAGAACGCTGCCAATTTTCCGCCGAAAAAGCATAAGCGCTCAAAACTTTAACGCCCAAATTGCGACACGTTTCCATAACGGTGCGAAAAGCCTCTACACCAGCTTTATGCCCAACAGCCGAAGGCATAAAACGTTTTTTGGCCCAACGCCTATTGCCATCCATAATAACAGCAATATGTTTGGGCAGACGCTCTTTATCTATTAAGCTATATAACTCGGCCACAGACTTTTTTTCTAAATTGGCTTGACTATCGATTTTAGAGCTGCTCACTTTTTCTTCTGACGCTCATAAGGCGTCCTTTCAAACACAGGATAAGCTAAAATCCACTCCCAATCGCCTGTCCAGGAACTTTGGCAAGCGGCTTCGCCTTCTTCACTCAAGCTTTGCCAAAAAGCTTCATTATGCTCGGAGCTCGCCTCAGGTGCATTTGGGTAAGGACGCACCGCAATTACGCGCAAACGGCCCTGAACTAGGCCAGTGCTAGGCGGACGGGTTACAACAACATGGCGGGGCGCCACCCCAAGCTGACGAGCTTGAGCCAGCGCCTCGCCATAATCCTGCCCCAGCCAACAGCTGGGGCAGCTAGGGTGAGAAAGACCCATCCTACTTATACTTCCATAATCTCTTTTTCTTTAGCGGAGAAGACTTTACCCAACTCTTCAATATGCTTGTCGAGCATCTTTTGAATCTCGTCCTGAGCTTTCTTAACTTCATCCTCAGGAGCTCCATCCACCTTCTTCAAACTGTCCATAGCTTCGCGACGGATATTACGCATGGAAACTTTGGCGTCTTCAGTCATCTTCTTAGCCTGTTTTACCAGCTCTTTGCGACGATCTTCAGTTAAAGGAGGGAAGACTAAGCGAATCATTACACCATCATTGGCGGGATTGATACCCAAATCGGACTTTTGGATAGCCTTTTCAATGGCGGTAATATTTTTTTTATCGAAAGGAGTAATGGTAAGCATACGAGCTTCGGGCATACCGACAGTGGCTACCTGGTTGATGGGCATTTCGGAGCCATAAGCTTCGACTAAAATGCGATCCAAAAGGACAGGAGTAGCCCGGCCGGTTCTGATAGTTGCGAAACTGCGCACCAAACTCTCACGAGTTTTCTTCATCTTCTCTTCAGCGTTTTTGCGTATACTAGGATCTATCACTGGAGTTCCTCCTTAACTAAAGTGCCGATATTAGCACCGTCAACGACAACTTTATGCAAGTTGCCTGGTTCGGTAATATTAAACACATATACCGGCAAACCATTGTCACGGCACAGCGAAAATGCTGTGCTGTCCATAACTTTTAAGCCGCGATTGAGAGCCTCTGTAAAAGTCAGAGAATCAAAACGCTTAGCTTCAGGATTTTTATGCGGATCGCTGTCGTAAACACCATCAATCAGCGTACCTTTCAAAACCACATCAGCTTCGATTTGCAGGCCGCGCAAAGCAGCTCCCGAATCTGTAGTGAAGTACGGATTGCCCGTGCCACCAACAAAAATGACTACTCGCTTGGCCTCTAAGTGCTCACGAGCATCCTTAGCGTTGAAAAGCTGAGCAAACTGAGGAACATGGACAGAGGCCATAACCACAGCTTCCTGCCCTTGAGCCCTAAGCGCATCGGCAAAAGCCAGACCATTCATAATGGTGGCCAGCATACCCATAGAGTCGGCGCTATTGCGCTCCATATAGGGAGCCATGCGAGCACGCCAGAAATTGCCGCCGCCTAAAACAACACCAACTTCTACACCGCTCTTGGCTATTTCAGCCACTTGCTCAGCATAGCCGAAAATAGCTTCTTGCTCAATACCCAAATCATGCTGACCGGCCAGCACTTCGCCGGATAACTTTAATAAAATTCGCTTAAAACGCAATGTTCCAAGTCCCTTTCTCGCCCTACTCTCCCCCAGAAGCGGTCTACTTTTACTCAAACTGCGGAAAAAAAAGCCCCGCCTTTTTAAACTTGAAGTTCAAAAAAACGAGGCTTTCATCACAAAATCAGCTTAAAAGCAATATTATTCCTCACCGACAGCCATGCGGCAGAAACGTTTTACAACGATATTCTCACCCAACTTGCCGATAACTTGCTTGATCTTGTCACCGATAGTTACATCGTTGTCCTTTACGAAAGGCTGATCGAGCAAAACTTTCTCTTTGAGGAAGCTGTCAACCTGACCCTTAGCGATCTTTTCAGCGATCTGCTCAGGCTTGCCGTTCTCGATAGCATTTTTCTTGTAACCAGCGATTTCAGCTTCAATGAAATCGGCGGGAACTTGCTCGCGAGAAACGTAGATAGGATTCATGGAAGCCACTTGCAAGCAAATGTCTTTCAACAAATTCTGGAACTCGTCGGTCTTAGCAACGAAGTCGGTTTCGCAATAGAGCTCTACCAATACGCCAACTTTGCCAGTGTGGTGCATGTAGCAACCAACGCGGCCTTCAGCAGCGGTACGAGTAGCCTTAGTCTCGGCCTTGGCCATACCTTTACGGCGGAGCCATTCCTGGGCCTTCTTGACATCGCCATCGCACTCTTTAAGAGCGTTGCGGCAATCCATCATACCAGCGCTGGTAAGATCGCGGAGTTCTTTTACTTGAGCAGCAGTAACAGTAGCCATTAAAATATACCTCTTGAAAATATTCGCACAGAAAGAGGAAGCCTTTGAGTGGAAACCACTTTCCGGCTCCCTCCTCCATCAAGTCAAATCCTAGTTATCAGACAATTAGTCTTCAGCGCGCCATACGCCGCCGGGGATGTCGTTGTCGTTCTTCTCTTCGGTGAAGCTCTTAGCAACTTCCTTGGTGATAGCTTCGGCGTTTTCGATGGCTTCTTCGGCTACTTCTTCAGCAGCTTCGGCTACATCAGCGGCGGCTTCGTCTACGACGATTTCCATCTCGGACTTGCCTTCGATCACGGCATCAGCGATCTTTCCGGTGAGTAAACGGACAGCGCGGATAGCATCGTCGTTGCCGGGAATAGGATAATCGATAACGTCGGGGTCGCAGTTGGTGTCAACGATAGCTACAACGGGGATACCAAGTTTGCGAGCTTCGTTTACGGCGATGTACTCTTTACGAGGGTCTACAACAAACAGAGCACCGGGAAGGCTCTTCATGTTCTTGATACCACCCAAGAACTTCTCGAGTTTCTTGCGCTCATCTTCCAAACGAAGGACTTCCTTCTTGGTAAGGCTCTCGAAGGTACCATCTTCGCGCATGTTTTCCAACTCGCGCAAACGAGCGATACGAGTCTGGATGGTCTTCCAGTTGGTGAGCATACCGCCCAACCAACGCTGGGTCACGAAGAACTCGTTGCAACGTACGGCATCTTCGGCGATAGTGTCTTGAGCCTGCTTCTTAGTACCGACAAAAAGAATGGGGCGGGGATCAAACATAGGGGTTTCGACGATACGACGATTCTCGTAGTCGTACTGACCCTTGACGACGGCTTTCAAGAAAGCATAAGCCTCTTTGAGTTTAGCGACGGTCTTCTGAAGGTCGATGATGTAGATACCATTGCGCTGGGTGAAGATGAACTTCGCCATCTTAGGGTTCCAACGACGGGTCTGGTGACCAAAGTGAACACCGGCTTCTAAGAGCTGCTTCATGCTAATTAATGCCATTTTATCCTCCTGGGTTTTACCGACGCGACCGACTTTTATTCGTTTTTCATGGGGTCGCGCCGCCTCGCAGTTTCAAAAACAGAACTTCTACCCTGCACTTCACTTCCCCCCTTACCGGTGGGCCGTCAACGGAAGCAACTGGGCACCCTGAAATTCGTAAGAAAAAAACTGCTGCGACTTATATTTTACAAAAGCCTCAGCCATAAAAAAGCGTAAGGCTAAATTTAGCAACGGTATTTTATCACTTACTACTATAGCTAGTCAATAAAAAAGGGCGGCTAATAGGCCGCCCAATTTATAATAAAAAGGCTACAAAATAAAACGAGATAAATCGCGACTTTGGCAAATGTCATTCAACTCTTTAAGCACATACTGACGATCTATAACTACTTTGCCTTTGTCCATTTCCGGAGCTTCAAAAGAGATTTTTTCTAAAACTCTCTCTAAAAGCGTATGTAAACGACGAGCACCAATATTTTCATTTTGCTCATTA
This sequence comes from Candidatus Bruticola papionis, assembly GCA_002407045.1. GTDB lineage: Bacteria > Vulcanimicrobiota > Xenobia > Xenobiales > Xenobiaceae > Bruticola > Bruticola papionis. The sequence goes on from DHKB01000028.1 coordinate 41,050, forward strand.
ACTTGACAAGCCATAGCAGCCAGTTCATCAATGGCGTCATCTCCGAATTCGACTTCAATACCTTCGGTGGACAGCAATTCTTTATATTGGCGAGTTAAAGAATTTTGTGGCTCAGTTAAAATACGCTTAAAGTCTTCTTTCTTGAGACTATCTAAAGTGACCCTAATAGGAAAGCGACCTTGCAATTCGGGAATTAAATCGGAAGGCTTAGTTTCATGGAAGGCACCAGCAGCTATAAACAAAATATGTTCAGTGCGAATTGGGCCAATTTTTGTATTTACTGAGCAACCTTCAACTATAGGTAAAATATCACGCTGGACACCTTCGCGAGAAACGTCCGGGCCGTGACCTCCACCACCTTCTTTGCCTGCGACCTTGTCAAGTTCGTCCAAAAAGACGATAGCCTGATTTTCTATAAGCTCTACAGCTTCACGTTTAACATCTTCCATATCGATAAGCTTTTTAGACTCTTCGGCGATAAGTAATTTAAAAGCTTTATCTACCGGAAGCTTATGCGTTTGACGTTTTTTAGGAAACATCGATCCAAAAATATCTTGGAAATTGACGCCTATTTCTTCGCTATCACCAGTTAATACTTGAATTTCTTGAGGAGTATCTTCCTCTATTTCAATTTCTACAGTGTGATCTTTAAGTTCTCCTTTAAAAAGGCGCTCATAAAGTTCAGAGCGACTAATTTTAGCCAGTTCATTAACTGGCTTCTTACTCTTTTTGGCAGTCCTATCATTGAAAACTCCAAATATAGAGCCCTGGCGTGCACCTGCGATTCCATTTTCCACACCTTGCAAACTGTCGAGCAAGCGTTCTAAAGCGGCTAAACGAGCTTCACGCTTAACTTTTTCCAAGCGCTCACGTTCCACCATGCGCATACCAACTAAAGCCAAGTCGCGAATCATAGATTCGACATCTCGGCCAACATAACCGACTTCAGTATATTTGGTAGCTTCTACCTTCAAGAAAGGAGCACCGACCAACTTAGCCAAACGGCGAGCAATTTCGGTTTTACCTACACCGGTAGGGCCAACCATAAGGATATTTTTGGGAATAATTTCTTCACGCAGCTCTCCACCCAACTTTTCCCGGCGATAGCGATTGCGCAAAGCCACAGCCACGGCTTTTTTGGCTCGATCTTGTCCAACAATGTAACGATCTAAAGCCTCCACAACTTGACGCGGAGTCATTACTTCTTCCAATTTTACAGAAGCGCATTCTTTGTCTTCTTTTTGATCGTCGGCAAAAAGTTTTTCTAAAGGATATGATGTAAAATCAGGATTATCATTACCATTAGCAATTGGGGTAGTTTTTTCAGTCTCAGCATCTTGGTCGCTTTCTGTATGAGCTTCTTCTCCGTCCTCTACAAGGTAGCTACCTGCTGCATTACTATCATTTTCCTCTGAATCGTGGTTTTTAGCTGTCTTTTGTTCAGCTTGCTCTCGTTCTTGCACAGCTTTGCGCAAGTCGGCTCCAAAAATAAATTGGGGCACAAATTCCTTTTCTTCCTCAGATTCTTTGTTTTCTGATTCAGATTTATTCTCTACATGCTCAGCTTGCTCAGAAACATTTCGAACAGCCTCGGCCATATCTTGTCCATTTTTCATAAGCTTACTAGCCCATACTTTAAATTCTGGAGGCAGAACTTCTTCGCCATTCTTTTTATCTTCATTGTCACCGGTTTTATTGCGGGAATAATCTTCCAGCTCTTTCATAGCTTTTTGCAAAAATTCTTGTAAGTCTTGTATAGAATCGGAACTCATAAAATACTCCTCAAAAAATTTGGCACTTCAGTGGCCCCAAGAACCTCTGAAGTGCCAAACGATCAAGTTATCAATTAGTGTTTAATTTGGCTAGCTGGAACCTTAAAACGAATATTTTTAATATTTTCTTTCTTAAAAGTGCGATCTCCAGTTTCGTTAGAGAAGTAAAATTCGTTAGTCAACATATAACCAGACAAACGACGACCGTCGTCCATCTCACATTTATCTAAACTCCAACTATCTAAACTGAAAAGGATACTCTTAAAATCGGCCGGAGAAGTTTTTAAGCTTTCGGAAGTAGTTTCCAAAACGATCTCTTTATTGTGGCAACGTCCCACAAAAATATCACCATTACGCAAAGTAATTACATCGTAAAGCTTATCGTCTTCAACAACGGGAACTTCTTCTTTGACTTGAGCCGCTGCTTTTTCTTCAGCTAAAATTTTGGACTCAATTTTAGTATCGATAGGCTTGTTGTCACGAGTAGTTTGGGAAAATTCGTCAACCCAGCGACCTTCGTCGCTCCAAAGAGATTTTTTGTCTTGTTCTTTAGACTCGACTTGGGAACGTTGCTGAGCTTCTTCTACAACGTGAGAAGGTACATCATTGCCTTTGATAGACTTAGCATAAATGCGCTCGTCGTTTTCGTTCACCATTTTTTTGTTGTTATTATCGGTGACTTCTTCTTTAGCTTGGGCAACATTTTTAAGATCAGCAGGAGCTATTTTGCCATCTTTAGCAGCTAAAACACGCTCAGCATCAAAATCAGTCTTGATATATTCAGCTTTAGACCCGATAAGTTCACCTAAGCGGCCCTCGCCGCCTACTCCAGGCACTCCAAAGCCAGCCGAGAACTCTAATAAATTGTACTGAAAACGCTTACCGGAAAGAGATTCGGGCCAAAGCAAAGGCTTAAAAACGATTAAACCTCTACCTTCACGACGCATAGCAGCCAAAGCAGGTGAATCGGAAGCGAATTGTAACAGAGGCAAAGTATCGCCACCCAAAGCTACAGCACTGTAAGTATCATCGCCAACTAAAGGCAAAAATACAGTGCACTGCCCAACGCCAGTCATAACATCTTGCTTACTCATAGTAAATACACCGGTAGCGCGACCATTGTATTTATAATTGCCAAGTTCGCCAGACTCATTACGTCCTTTAAATTGCTTGCCAGACAAAGCGTAAGCTTTCATGCCAAAGTAAGGGGCGTAACGTGAATCATAGAACCAAAACGAATGGCCTTGACGCACCCAATCGACAATAGCTGGACAACAGGAAAGATCGAATTGCTCGAAAGGAATTTGTAAAATGAGAATACGTACTGTAGGGTCGGCTAAGGTATCCTTAACATTGTAGGCGTTACCGCGTGTCATAACTTGGACGCCCAATTCTTCGTAAGGATGATACCCTAAGGATGTCGGCGCTTCGTTGTCAGCATAAGCAGCAGCAGACAGGAAACAAGCGCTTAATAAGACAAAAGTGAGAAGTTTAAACCACAGTTTGCGCATTTGGTTCTGATGCACTCCAGTATTTTTTTTCAGCCTTTCCACCAGCTGTACGCCTCTCCTTCTCCAACCGCAGCAAGCGTTTTTGCCTATGCAGCATTGTTACACTTGCTGCACCACGTTTTTACGCTTTAAGCTCGTTCATTTCATAGCAAGCGATCATTTTGGAAGCGGTTGCGAAAGTAAGGTATAGGTGCTCAAAGTCTCCGTTTCTCGGGTTTAATTGGCTGCGTTTACGCCTATAGCAAGCTACAGGCATAGAAAAGCCTTTCGCTTTGCTATAGGCTAAACTCCGCTTATTTGTGCCGAAACGGAGCCTTTCAGTGTTTGTAGGTTACGTCCAAAGCTTCCGGCCTGGATTGTCGGCGTCTGCGAGCTTTCAGCTTCGCAACCATACCGTCAATTGGCCGAAGCTAAGGACTACACTGTGTCCATTTGTGTTGCACACATGCTGGCGTAGTTTTTAACCAACAGGCGGAGACAGCGGCGAATTGAAGGCAAAGAATATTGGCCGAGCTGCAAGCTCGGTCAGTTCGAGCCTGAAA
>DHKB01000025.1:0-22982 GCA_002407045.1 Candidatus Bruticola papionis
AGTGCGCTTAGGCTTAGCTTCGGCACTGGCTGCAGCTTGAGCGCTGATATTTGCTTCGGTAGTAACCGGGCTGGGAGTAGCGGAAGCCACTGCTTTGGGGAAGCGCGGCATAAACTCGAAGCCATAGCGACCTGTGGACGGATTAAGTACAACGTAGCCTTTGAAAGGCTTGTTGTATTTGGAAATAAAGTTTTCCAGTAATTCGGTGCGTCCGTGCTCCAAGAAATAGGCCAGCTCTTCATGGCTTATAGGACGCTGACAAATTACACGTGGCATAGTGAATCCTTTTTTGTGGGAGCCATTTTGTACACATATTTGCTGACATTGGTAGCTGGAGGCATTTTCTGTCACGTGGCAATTTTTGTCGAAAGGACAGACACCCAAAATCTCGTCACTAACGGGCAAAGAGACTGCGTCGGAAACTACTGTGCCGTTGTCTGTCTCTAATTCGACAGTATTATTCTGAAAGCGGAGCTTAGCTTTGTAAGTTTGCTTGCCGCTGCCTTTGAAGCCTTCTAAATAATCCGTTTCGCCTTTTTCCAAAAGTTCGCTCATGGTGCGAGTATCGATATAACGGCCATTTTTGTCTTTCCAGACAATAAAAGAGCAACCTTCGCCGTCTTTTCCTTGGTTGGCTTCGCAAGCATAAAAACGCATCTTTTCATAAACTTGATGTTTGTGACATACAGGGCAAAGGCCTAGAGGCTTTTCGTCGGCGTAAATGTCGGCATACTCAAAGTCTTTAGTTTTGGAAACGATTTCTTTGGTATAGTCGACAATATCGTTCATATAAGCTTTGCGCTTATAAGTTCCGTGCTCTACTTGGTTGAGATTATACTCCATACGACCGGTCAGCTCTGGAGAAGCTAAACGGTGGCAGCCTATGCGTTTAAGCAAATCGATTAAGATTATGCCTTTGGTTGTAGCTTTCAAAGCTCGATCGGCGCGTTCTATATAGCCTCTGGTGAGCAAAGCTTCAATAATTTCAGCGCGAGTAGCTGGAGTACCTAAGCCAGTCTCTTCGATAGCATTGGAAAGCTCTTCATCTTCGACTTGCTTACCGGCGTTTTCCATTAAGCTTAAAAGTCTAGCTTCGGTAATGCGCGTCGGTGGCTTAGTCATCTCGTCTTTGAGAGTAATTTCTTTATTGCGAGCTAGGGCCGGAGCCTGAGGGGTGGCTTTCAACTCGGGAAGAGCCGAACACTCTTCTTGGGAGTCATAACCATAGACTTCTTTCCAACCTTTTTCGCTTAAGAAGTTGCCTTTAGTGCGGAAAGTAAAAGTTTCATCTTCGGCTTTTACGGTGGTAATTCGCTCTATAACTGTGGTAACGGCAGGGGGAAAGAAGGCTGCTAAAAAGCGGCGCAAGATTAAATTATAAATTTTCGCTTCGTCGTCGCGTAAGCTGCGGCCCGCCAACTGGGTGGTGGGAATAATGGCAAAGTGATCGGAAATGCGTGAATCGTCAAAGATTTTGCCATAATTGCGCAACTTGGGCTCGGCTAAAAGCTTGCTGGCGGCTGTCGCATAGAGAGGAAAATTTAAGCTTCCTTCTTCAGCTCGAGAAGCGTAAGTAGCCATGCCACTCCAAATGCGTTTAACTTGGCCCACGTAGTCGGTAGGCAAGCACTTGGAAGAAGTACGCGGGTAAGTAATGAGCTTATGGCTTTCGTAAAGACGCTGAGCTGCAGCCAGGGTACTCTTAGCCGATAAACCAAAACGTCTATTGGCTTCGCGTTGTAAAGATGTCAAATCGAAAAGAGGCGGAGCGGCTTCAGGTTTGTTTTTGCGGGTCTCTTCTACTTGAGCTTGGTGTCCTTTGACAGTTTGCTCTATATGTTCGGCCAAAGCCCGATCAAAGATAGCTTCGTCGCGCCCTTTGAAATTTTTTTCTTCGGAAATTTGCTTGGGATCAAATTTAGGATCAAAATATACCGCTTCGTAAGTGTGCGGTTTGGTTTCATTCTCTTTGTTGATAGGAATATCAAATTTGGCTTTTAAGCGCCAATAGGGAGCCGGGCGGAATTTTAATATATCTAACTCGTGACTTTGCAACATGGCCAAAGTGGGAGTTTGGACACGGCCAGCCGACCAAGACACTTTTTCAGTGCGTGTCTTTAAACGACGAGTGAGAGCACGGGTAGAGTTTATACCGATAAGCCAGTCCGCTTCGGCGCGGCATTGAGCGGCTTGATACAAATTTTCATAGTCGGCGCCTGGCTTAAGAGAGGCAAAACCGTTGCGTATGGCTTCTGGAGTCATAGATTGCAACCATAAGCGCAAAATAGGCTTTTTGATTTTGCAAAAAGAGACTAATTCGCGGAAAATAAGCTCGCCTTCTCGTCCGGCATCGCAGGCGTTAACTACTGCTTCGACGTCGGCTCTTTTGGCCAATTTAGCAATAATGCGCAAACGGGTTGTACATTTATCTTTGGCTTTTAGGCTGAAACTCTTGGGAATAATGGGTAAATCTTCCAATTTCCAAGCTTTGTATTTAGGATCGATTTCCTCAGGAGAGATAAATTCGACTAAATGGCCGACTGCCCAAGTTATAATATTGTTTTCACTCTCCAAGTATTCTTTTTCGTCTTTGCAGCCGCCCAGCGCTTTGGCAATATCTTTGGCAACGCTGGGTTTTTCGGCGATAATCAGATGCTTAGACAAGAATAGCCTCCTGAGGTGCCTTTACTGGCAGAAAAATTATAATATGCAGCCAAGACGGCAATATAGTAAAAAAGTTAATTAACTCAAGTATTTTACTTGGAACTTGTGGCACGTCAAGATCGGCGTTCGTTTCGGATTTGCGCATTGCGCAACAGAGAGCGGGCGTGCTCTAAGGCTTGATCCAAAGAAGCCCCTCCGCTCATCATTCTGGCGATTTCTCTTTCTCTTTCGGCTCCTTCTAAGATGCGTACATGAGTAGAGGTGCGTCCGTCGTTTACCTCTTTATACAGATAGTGGTGACGATCGCCAGCCACGGCTAAAATAGGCAAATGGGTAATACAAATAACTTGTGAGCGCGAGGCTAAACCGCGTAGCCGTTCGGCCACTGCTTGGGCGGCGTTACCTCCCAAGCCTGTATCTATTTCGTCGAAAAAGAAAGTGGCCGTTTTCTGAAATTCGGAAAACAAACTGAGCAAAGCTAGCATAATGCGGGAAATTTCACCACCTGAAGCAATTTGAGCTAGTGGCTTCGGAGCTTCCCCCGGGTTGGGAGCAATGACAAATTCGACAATATCACCTCCGTGGACGGCGACTTCTTTATATTTAGAAACAAAGCCAGTCAGTTCATCTACCGTTTGATCTTGGCTGGTATTGTCAGCAAAAGCGACGCTAAAACGGCAGTGAGGCATATCTACTTTGGCTAGCTCTTCTTCTACAGCTTGAGCTAGATTTTGAGCATAACGATGGCGCAAAGCAGAAATTCTATCTATAAATTTTTCCCTTTGGCTCAAACAATCGAGGAGATCGTGCTCCAAATGCTCAGAACGCGAAGCACTATTTTCTAGTTGCTCTAAATGGTTGGCCGTTTGCTGACGATATTGTAAAACTTCCTCTATAGAAGGGCCGTATTTGCGCATAACTGTACGCAATTTATCGTAACGATTGTGCAAGGCTTCTAAGCTTTCACTATCGGAAACGATACCGTCAGCGTAAGCGCTCAATTCATAAATATTGTCGTCTATAATAGCCAGCGCTTCATTTAAGCTGTCGACAATAGGGGATAGGCGCTTATCTTGGTTTTGCAAAGAAGATAGGCCGTTGCAAATATTGGCTAAAAGATCGCGGGGGCCACTGTCAGCTGTCAAATCGGCATGAGCCGATAAGGCTCCGTTGCGTAAGTCGGCAGCGGCCGCTAAAATTTTGATTTGCTCTTCAAGCTTGGCATCTTCGCCAGGCTGGGGCGCCACTTCGTCTATTTCGTTAAGTTCGTGTTGAGCCCAATCTATTTCACGCAAACGGGAACGCTCGCCTTCGCGCAATTCTTGCAATTCGCGGTGCAATTCACGGCAGCGGCGATACGATTCGGCATATTTATTTAACAACTGTTCGTAAGATGAATCTTGAGAAATTATGTAGCGATCCAACACTTTGTAATGGTCGTTGGGGCGCAACAGAGAATATTGCTGGTGTTGCCCATGCAAATCTACCAGCATGGAACCTATTTCGCGTAAAACGGCCAGGGTGGCAGGCTTACCATTAATGCGACAAGAGGCTCGACCGATAGCTTTAAAATCTCGATTGAGTAATAGCTCGTCTTCATCGTTTTCTTCAAAGCCGAGTTCCTCAAGTTTGCGACTAACTTCTTTAGGAATATCTACGAATCTGGCCGCCACAAAACCGCCGCTCGCTCCACTGCGCAGAGGCTTGTCTCTTACCATAGAGCCTAGCAAAAAGCCCATAGCATCAATAATTAAGGATTTGCCCGCTCCTGTTTCGCCGGTAAGCATATTGAGACCGTCAACAAAGTAGAACGTCTCATTTTCTACCAAAGCGAAGTTGCGAATGGCCAATTCTGATAACATAAAGCATTCCAATCTGCGGCAGGGAAAATTTGCGAGGCAAAAATTCATTTTTGTTTTTTTTCTTCCTCTTTTCCCAGGCAAAGGAAAGAAGGATATAGGAAAGAAAAAAGGCCTGGTTTCCTTGACAGATGTTTAAGCTTTTTAAATTGAGATGATTAAGAAGACAGAATTAACCAATGGCATTTTGGTAATTAGCGAGCAAATTCCCCAATTTGCTTCCTGCTCTTTGGGAGTGTGGGTGCAAAGCGGAACTCGCAATGATGAACCTTGCAATTCGGGCATGGCTCACTTTTTGGAGCATATGCTTTTTAAAGGCACAGAGCGGCGTACGGCTTTGCTTTTGGCTCAAGATATGGATCTTTTGGGCGGTCGTATGAATGCTTTTACCGAGCAAGAGCAAACGTGTCTATATACGGTTGTGCTCAGTGAGCATGTGGCGCAAGCTTTTGAAATTTTAGCCGATATGTTGGTAAATTCTTCGTTTGATGAAGCTGAATTGCGTCGCGAACAAGGGGTCGTATGCGAAGAAATAAAAATGGTGGAAGACGAGACCGACGAGTTGGCTTCCGACCTTTTTTATGCTTCAATTTGGCCTGATCATCCCTTGGGCAAGCCTATTCAAGGCACGATAGAATCAGTGCAAAACTTCACACAAAATGCACTTTTTGAGTATTTACATCGCCACTACAAGCCTGATCGCATTATCGTGGCTGCTGCTGGTGCCATTGAACATGAAAATTTAGTGCACTTGACCAAGCGCTACTTGCAAAACGGATGGCTAATGCGTCGTCCTGTTTCTCAGTTCAGTATTGAAGCTGGACCGAAGCTGTGGTGGGCTTGCCCTCCTGGAGGTACACCTAATCCAGCTGCGGTTATCAATGTAAAATATCGTCCTACCGAGCAAGTTAGCATTTGTTGTGGCTGGCAGTGTCTGTCTCAAGACGATCCACGAGGATGTATATTGTCCGTTTTGGATAGTGTCTTGGGCGGTTCTCTTTCTTGCCGTCTTTTCCAGGAAATTCGCGAAAAAAGCGGTTTGGCTTATTCTGTCGAGACCTTCCGCTCTACTTACAGTGACGCCGGTCTTTTTGGTGTAGAAGTAAGTTGTTCGGCAGCCAATGTCTCGGCGGTAATGGACAGTATCCGCAAAATTTTCAGATCTATTTTAGCCGAAGGTATCACCGAGGACGAGTTAGAGAGAGCTCGTCAACATATAAAAAGCTCCTATGCTTTAAGCTTAGAATCCAGCTTCGGACGCATGAGTTGTATTGTGCAAAATGAACGTGTTTGGGGACGTCAAATTAGCTTGGAAGAACTTTGCCAAGATTTAGACAAAGTGAAAAACAGCGATATTATAGAGTTTTCCCGCGAGTTCTTTGATTTAGATAAATTAACTATCGCAGCTGCTGGCCCTATATATTCTTTATAATAGGGTGTAAAATCGCGCGGTAAAAAAACTGATAATTGTAAGAATAAAAATTTTGTTGTGCATTCAGGAGGTTTGCATGGACAGTGTACTAAGCCCGATTCCAGTGGTAGTATCTGGAGCTACCGGACGTATGGGGCGCGAAATTGTGCGCACTATTTTAGGCCAAGTTGGTATGGAATTGGTGGGAGCTATTGGTCACGCTCGTCATTTAGGTGAAGATATTGGAGAGTTGGTCACCGGCGAGCCTTGTGGAGTAATTGTTACTCCAGATATCGATCAAGCTTTATCCGCTGCCCGCGGTGGCGTTTTGGTGGAAGTTTCTACCGGAAGTTTCATTAAAGAAGTAGTTTTTAAAGCCGCTCAATACAATGTGGCTTGCGTTATTGGTTCTACTGGCATTTCTAATGCCGATTCTGAAGCTATAGCCAATTTAGCTAAAGAAAGCTCTCATCCTATTTTATTTGCTCCCAACTTCGCTATGGGAGCCGTCCTGATGATGAAATTTGCCAAAATGGCTTCCAAATATTTCCATTGGGCCGAAATTATTGAAAAACACCATGAACGCAAGCTTGACGCTCCTTCTGGTACGGCCATGTATACTGCTGAAGCTATGGCTAGAGCCTCTGGCGGCAAATTTAGAGCTCCTGTAGAAGGTGAAGAGTCTGTAAAAGGTGTGAGGGGTGGCAAATATGGTGGTATTCGCATTCACTCTGTGCGTATGCCCGGATTTTTGGCCGACCAGGAAGTCATTTTTGGCAGTCAAGGTGAGACTTTGACTATCCATCATAACGCTTCATCTCGTGAGTGCTTTATGTCCGGAGTAGTTATTGCTATTCAAAAAGTACGCAACTTGGATGGCATGGTTGTCGGTTTAGAAAATATTATCGATTGATAAAGTTTTGTCAGTTAAAACTTGGGGCTAAGAATAGGTGCCCCATAGAAAGTGAAATGTGAGCATGAATAACAAAAAATATAATTTCGCTGTTGTAGGAGCCACTGGTTTAGTAGGCTCAATGATGCTCAAAATTTTAGCTGAGCGCACTCAGTTGCCTATTGGCAAAGTAAGTGCTGTAGCCACGGCCAGATCAGCTGGTTCGGTGGTTAAATTTCGCGATGAATCTCTTGTCGTAGCTGATATCGCTTCTTTCGATTTCAAAGGTATTGATATCGCGCTTTTTGCTGGCGGCGACGTCGCTGCTGCCGAGTATGTAAAGAAAGCGGCTGCTGCTGGAGCGGTTGCTATCGACAATTCTTCTATTTTCCGTATGGATCCCGAAGTGCCTTTGGTAGTGCCGGAAGTTAACGGCCATGCGATTAAACACCACAAAGGTATCATAGCCAACCCCAATTGTTCTACGATTCAAATGATGTCTGTATTGGCTCCTTTGCATAAGGCTTTTGGCCTTAAAAGCGTTAGCGTAGCCACTTATCAGTCTGTTTCTGGTGCTGGCAAAGAAGCTGTAGAAGAATTGCGCCGTCAGACTAAAGCTATGCTCGAAGGACAGCCTATAGAAGGTAAATCTTGTTTTCCCAAGCGCATTGGTTTCAACCTCTTCCCGCAAATTGGTAGCTTTGATGAAGAGGGCAATACTACGGAAGAAACCAAAATGGTTAACGAAACCAAGAAAATTTTGGAACTTCCGGAAGTCCCTGTTTTAGCTACTTGTGTGCGTGTACCCGTCTTCTTCGCTCACTCCGAAGCTGTTCAAGCTGCTTTTGAAAAAGAGTGCTCTCCTGAAGAAGTAAGGGCCATTTTAAGCAAGGCTCCTTGCGTAAAAGTAATGGATGACCCCTCTAAGGAAATTTATCCTACTCCAGTCGAAGGTGAAGATCAGGACCTCGTCTTAGTTGGACGTATTCGTCGCGATCCTACTGTTGAGCATGGTATCTCCATGTGGGTAGTAGCTGACAACTTACGTAAAGGTGCCGCTACCAATGCTGTCAATATCGCCCAAGCTCTCACTGAGGAAAGGGACGCAGAATAGCTCCATGTCTATTATTGTGCAAAAATTCGGCGGCACTTCGGTTGCTTCTGAAAAAGGCTGGAAAGCTTTGGCTGAAAAAATTAAAGCCGAGCTGAACAATAATAAGCAAGTAATAGTCGTTGTTTCCGCTATGGGACGTCGCCCGGCTCCTTACGCTACCGATAGTTTATTGGGCTTGATTAAGGATTATTCGGCCCACGTGAGCGATCGTGAACGTGATATGCTTATGGCTTGCGGAGAAATAATCTCTGCTGTTACGGTTAGCCACTATTTGCGTAGCTTGGGCATAAAGGCCAAAGCTTTCGACGGCGCTCAGGCTGGTATCGCTGCTGTAGGCAACTATGGCAGCGCCAGCATAGAAAGTATCGATCCTCAAGAACTTTTGCAAGCTTTGCAAGAGGGCTTCATTCCGGTAGTTGCTGGCTTCCAGGGAGTCAACAAACATGGCGAAATTGTCACTTTAGGACGTGGAGGTAGCGATACTACAGCTGTCGCTTTGGGAGCTGCAGTTGGAGCTGAGCGGGTAGATATTTTCACCGATGTTGAGGGAGTCATGACCGCCGACCCGCGTTATGTGCCCTCAGCTCACGTTTTGGAACATATCAGCCATGTTGAAGTAGGGGAAATGGCTAATGAAGGCGCTAAGGTTTTGCATCCTAGAGCTGTGGAAATTTCCCAAACTCACAATATCCCCTTGCGAGTGCGCTCTACGTTTAGCGCTAAAGAAGGCACGGCTATCGATAGCAATTCTGCTAATGTGAGCATTGCCGATCGTCAGCTTCAAGTCGAAAAGTTGGTCACTGGAGTTGTCAGCGTGCCTGGCTATACTATGGTTAGTATAGATTTACAAGCTACTCCCGACTTACGCGTGCGCCGTTTGGCCATATTTGAGCGTTTGGCCGAAGCTTCTTTGTCGTTGGATATGATCAACGTTGCCGAGGACAGAATTTGCTTCTTGCTCAACAATAGCGACATCAATACCGCTAAAAACTTACTTAAAGAGCTTGGTTGCAGTTTTTCCATGCGCTTCGGTTGCGCCAAACTTTCTGTAGTAGGTCAGGCTATGCGCGGACAACCCGGCGTGATGATGCGCATTTGTCGAGCTTTGGTACATAGCGGTATTGAGCTCTTTTACACAACAGACTCGCATATTACGATCTCTGCTGTGGTCTCTGAAAGCGCTTTAGCTAAAGCTTCTCAGGCTATTCATAGTGAATTTGGCTTGGATTAAGCCTCTTTGAGTAGCTTTATTGCCAAGTCCGTTGGTCGTTTTCCGCTTCTTTGCGTTTAAACGACTCGGCAAGATCAACATCAAAGCGATTGGCCAAGTCGAGCAAATAAGACAAGACATCAGCCATTTCTTCGGCTAGATTGTCCTGAATTGTTTGTTCCTTGGCTTGATCGCTGGGATGTTCTTTAGCCTTTTCGGTAAAAAGAGCAATCTTTTTGCGAATAGCTTTAGCTAATTCGCCTACTTCTTCAGTCAGCAGTAAATATGTCTCTAAGTTGCTGGCTTTAGTGAAACCTCTTTCGATACATTTTTCTTGCACATATTTTTGGAGCAGAGGAAGAGTAGGGTTATTTGGAAAACTTATCTTTTTCATAGCGTTTTTCTTTTGCGTTTTGCGGCATGTCCTTTCCTGCAACAAGACAGAAAGAGCGTTGGGGATAGCCAAAGTTGAGGAGGAGTCTCTGTCATGGCCGATGGGTTGCTAGAACGAGTAGAAAAATTAGAGGGTAGTGTGCGCAGCAGTTTGTCTCAGCTACGCCATTTGCAGCAACTTAGCGAAGCAGAACTAAAAAGAGATGCTCTTGATAACTTAGAGCAAATACGCCGTGAAATGTCAGACGTAGTTTCGCGTATGGCTTCTTTATCTGAAGTCAACGCTCTGAAAGACGATCTAAATAAAGTTTTCAATTTAATAGGTAATCCTAACGGAGCTTCTTTTTCTGGCAGTTTTATGGCTGGAGCTCAGTCTAGTTCCGACCATGAAAATACCGACCGATTAACAAAAGCCGTAAAAGCTTGTGAAGAAAAATTAGACAAATTGCAAACTTCTCTGGTAAATATTGATATTGGCTCCAAACTTGAAAGATTAGAAAAGCGTCTAGACGTTTTGGAACTGGCTCTGGCTGAATTGCAGAAGTCTGATAGTGCCAAGTCTACTGATGGCGCTGCTGAATATAGTGTCAAAAAAAGCGGCAATTCCTCAATATTCGATGATGAACCCCTAGAATGGGGCTAATTTTTGTTATAATGAGGCAGGGAACTTTGGGAAAGCCCTGGCGGCTTTTTTTTGACAATTTAAAGGAACGAAGGTTATGAAAGTCAGCTGCTGCATGAATAATAGATATTCAGCCAGCCATTATATGTTGGAACGCCGTCAAAAGCGCATAGGTTTCAGCTTATTAGAACTGATGGTCTCTGTGGGCATTATGTCTGTGACTCTTCTTTTAGTTTTGGCCGTTTTTACCGGTTCAATGAAGGCCAGTCAGAAGACTACCGACCTAACAGCGGGTGTTATTGTTGCCGAGACTGTTCTTACCAAGGATATATACAATATTGTCAATCAGGTGGAAAAAGAGGCTGATAAGGGCGCTTTTGAAAAATTGAAAAAAGGTGGAATAGTGGCTTCAGGTATTAAGAATTTGAACAATACCACTTTTGTATGGGAGCTTAATTCTACAAGAATCGACAGTACAGACAGCGGTACTTCGGTTGGCGGCACCACTATTGATAATCAATTAGTTAAACTTGATGTAGTTGTTTGGTGGGGCAAAAGCGGCAAAGATTATGTAGGCGAGTACAGCTCCAACGATGGAGATATGAAAGCTGGACAAGAAGCAGTGAGTAGAGATAAAACTTTGAGTCTGGAACATGCCGGTATTTTGCGCTGTGAGATGAGTCGACTTTATAATATCAGCTCGGAGTTCTAGGAGGGCAGCTTAATAATATGAACATTGTTCCAAGCCGCCGACAAGACAACTTAGGCGCTACTTTGATTGAAGTAATGATTACTACCGGCGTTTTTAGTGTACTGATGCTGGTACTTTTTACTGTTGTGCAATATGGCATGGATTCCTGGCGTAGTATTGAGGGACGTACCGTTACGCAAACTATGATGCGTAAAGTAGGCGTTTTTGCCATGGATGATATTAGGCGGGCTAGCTTTGGTGGTCTAGGCGTAGCTGTTTACAAGAACTACACTCCGAGCGGTTTCGATAAAGTTTTAACTGGAACTGATGTAGATCAGGACAAACGTCCGTTATATGGTCAGGCTCTATGGATGCTCTCGGCTTACAATGACAATAGTAGTCTTGGTAGTGGCGCCGATCCTGAAGTTGTCAGCGCTTCTGAGCGCTTCTCTCGCAGCGCATCTGGTATCCCCAATTGGAATAAAAATGTTATCTACTATGTCTCTACTATCGGGCCAAACTTGCATAAAGAAAAGTATGGCGGAACAATGCAAGACCTTTGCGGTGGAGCTGACTCTTGCCCTCACAAATGGCTAATCCGTTGTGAAGTCCCTGGTCACCCTAATTTATTAGATAGCTCCAATATCGGCCAATACGTTGTGCGACCGGAAAGTAACGGTGGTCAGATAAATCTTTTTACCAATCCAGAGTTGAAAAAGTGTAAAATCCAAATTCTGGCCGATTGCATTGTGGCTTTCCGAGTAGTTACTAGCAAGCCGGAAGTTACTTTGGTAATTAAGTCGGCTCGCTTGGCTGAATTACGTCGCGCTCAACAACAACGCGGTTTAAAGTTGGGTAAAGATGTGAAACATGAAGAAACTGTTGATATGAGCAATGCTCAGGCTTTGAGAAAGCTCGATACGCTTAGTGGTGCTTCCAATCGTTTGGGCGCCTATACTTTGCAATATGATATAACGGTTATTCCGCGCAATAATGTGAAATAGCACTTTAATAAGCCTGCAGTGAAAAGCGTTTAAAAAGTGTCTCCTTTATAGCGGCAAAATAAAAGGAGCAGTTGAAGAGCTGCTCCTTTTATTTTTTGGCAAAATTATGCTTTAGAACATCGTACTTTGGTAGGGGCGATCTTTTTCCAACCAGGGTTTTATATGTTGGTAACAATCGCGTGGTACCATAAGCAAGCTGCGACGAACTGGCTCGGAAAGAGCTTCAATAGCTTTGGTGCGGCTGGCTTGAGAAATTTCTTTCCAGCGATTGTTAGGAGGATTATCCAAGATGCGAATGGGGGAAGTAGCTCGACCAGGTTGGTAAATATCGTAGCCCAAATTTTGGGGGGTATCTTTATGAAAATACCATTCCCAGTTTGGACCTAAGCTTTTTTGTACATATTTTCTTATCCTATCGGTAATAGGGCCGTCGCCCGGATCATCAAAGGCTTTAAATGGACGCCTACCTAAAAAGCGGCGAGAGAGATCGGCCATAACTTCGTCCGGACTCTGGCTCCAAAGCTTTAAAGTATGGTAAAAGTCGAAATCGTCAATTTGTAAATAATTATCTAAGAAACTATCTTCATCTTCGGCTTGATTTGATTCAAAAAGAAAGCGTAAATTGCGCGGTAGCTCTAAAGACTGAGGAGAAGTTTCATATAAATAATGAGCTCTTTTAAGGATGACTCGCAATAAAGTTTCGTAAGAACGTACTGTCTTATGCAAATAAACTTGCCAGTGCATAAAATAGCGGCAGAATAAATAGCCTTCGACAGCTTCGCACCCTTTGTGATCGACGGCACAACAATATTTATCTTCGCTGTCTTTAAATGGACGTATAGTGTAAATAATACGATCTATATCAAAAAGTCCATATTTGGCGCCAGTGTAAAGAGAATCGCGTTGTAAGTAATCCATACGATCAACATCTAATTGACTGGAAAGCAATTCGTGAAATACCGGCTGAGGGTAAGTCCCTTTCATTATGGCAATGGTATCTTCGGCATTAAGTGAATATTTGGCAAATAAAGGAGCCAAGCGACGGACTATTCTCAAACTGAGCTCTTCGTGATTGACTTTAGAAAAAGCATTTTCCAAAGCGTGAGAAAAGGGGCCGTGGCCTATATCATGCAACAAAGCAGCGGCTTGAGCAGCTAAAATCGTTTCCGGAGCTACTTTCATTAAGCGATTGTCGCGCCAATAGGTCAAGATGCGTTGCATAAGCCACATCGTACCTATAGAATGTTGAAAGCGAGAGTGCTCGGCTCCATGAAAGACACTGAAGCACATACCCAGCTGGCGTATACGACGCAGCCTCTGAAACTCCATAGAATCGATAAGCTCCAGAATTAAGGGATGATTTATGGCTATATTGCCATAAAGGGGATCGCGCAATACTTTTTCTTTAAACTTTTTGCTCATAGTTGGCGATGGCAGCTACTTTTTGATAATTTTTTTTCTCTAGATACAGCTTCAAAGTAAGTCATTTTATTTACTGATTAAGTGAGCTCTGCAACTAGAAAAAACTAGGGCTACTTTCGCTATATCTTGTGGTTTTCCTTAATTTTGTGATATTTATTGCGTCGGCTTTGTATGCGTTGGGTACGTTTGCTGGGATTGTGTTTAGTGGGGGTAGGAATTTCGGTGGAGTCGTTTTTATCTACCAGCTCAGGTATGGAAATATCAAAATCATCTTGCAAGCTAGTATGCAAACTGGATAAGCTCGGATTTATAACACCTTTAGATAAAGCTGTTCCCATAAGCATACCTACGGCTATACCGCTAGCTATAAGCATGGCATTCATACCGTCTTGCAAAGCTAAATCGGTTTGACCGCGAATGATGTAGGTCATAGCATTGTAGGTAAGGATTCCTGGCACCAGAGGGAAAATACCTGGTAAGACAAAAACTGTTGAAGGCATACGCAAAGCTCTAGCTAAGCTTTCGCTACACAAGGAAATGGTGAGTGTACCAACAAAACCACAATATATTGGCCCTATTCCCCAAGCACCCATCATATAATTGACTTGCCAGCCCAGAAGTCCGGCTAAAGTGCAGCCGAGGATAGCCCTCGCTGGAATGCGGAAAAAGACAGCGCAGCCAACTAAGCCTAGAATAGCTCCAAACCAACCGATAAAAAAGTCGCTCATAAGAACCATTGCCCCATGCTCATGCCTACTACCGCCCCAGCTGCTAGGGCTGCGCTGGTCAGAACAGCATCGGTTGTGCGGGCTATGCCTGCTAGCAATTCACCGGCCATTAAGTCGGCTATAGCATTTGTTAAAGCTAAGCCGGGCAGCAGAGGTACCATGCCGGCAATAACTATAGCACGGTGCTCTACGCTGGAAAAAAATAAGCACCAAATATCGGCAAAAATAGTTACGGCCAACCCGTTGAGAAATACCATCAGGAATGGAGCTAATTTGGCACATTTTAGCTCTACATATTTAGCCAGCAATCCGACTAGTAGTGAAGGGATAATGGAAATTAAATTTCCGGCGATCATCATGCCAAAGCCTGCGCAACAGATAGCCTGAAATATATACATAGTCGTTTGGCTATACAGAGGAGCTTTACGAATAATTTCGTCTACGGCTTTATCGGCGCTTTGGAAAGAAATTTTCCCTGCAGCTAGATCGCGGGAAATAGAATTGATGGCAATCACTTTAGCCAAATCGATAGTACGATTTTTTACTCTGGTAACGATAGTGATAGTGCGCTCGCGGCCCACTGTAACTGTAATACCAGTAGGCGTAGCGTAACTTTCTACCGGAGTACCGCAAGCTTGGCCAATGTGTTCTACAGTAGTTTCTACGCGGTTTGTCTCTGCTCCGGAAGCCATTAGCACTTTGGCCGATTTTAGGCACAGACCGGCAATTTTGCGCAGAGCATTTTTAGAACACAACTTGGCCATTGATAATTGCAGTCTTTCTATAAAGGCGTTTTTTGTAACTTTAGGCTAAAACAGCCTATCTTAAACTTCGTCTGTTTCGGCTTTAGCTTCAATTTCCTTGTAGTTAGCTGGCTCAGCAAAAAGCGCTTCTAAGAAAAGATCTGGATCAAACTCGCGCAAATCGTCGGCCCCTTCACCTACGCCTATGTAACGTACCGGCAAGTGGAACTCTTCGCCCACGGCAATTACCACTCCACCTTTGCCTGTTCCATCCAGTTTGCACATAACTACGCCAGTTAACTCTGCAGCGCGGTTAAATACTTTGGCTTGCTCTAAAGCATTTTGGCCAGTTGTGGCATCAACTACCAACCAAGTCTCGTGTGGAGCGCCGGGACAAGCTTTATCGCATACGCGTCTGATTTTACCCAGTTCTTCCATAAGGTTGACTTTGTTGTGCAAGCGACCGGCTGTATCAATAATTACCAAATCACAACCGCGAGCTTGGGCTGCTTTGATGGCGTCAAAAACAACTGCGCTAGGATCGGAGCCTTCCTGATGACTCACTACATCGACTCCAATCTTTTTTGCCCAGGATTGGAGTTGATCTATGGCCGCTGCTCTGAAAGTGTCGGCTGCAGCTAGAATGACTTTATG
This sequence comes from Candidatus Bruticola papionis, assembly GCA_002407045.1. Lineage (GTDB taxonomy): Bacteria > Vulcanimicrobiota > Xenobia > Xenobiales > Xenobiaceae > Bruticola > Bruticola papionis. Next base: position 15,408 of record DHKB01000025.1, read on the forward strand.
GCCGTCAGCTTTGAATTTTGAAGCCAATTTAGCTGCTGTAGTTGTTTTGCCCACGCCGTTGACACCAACCATCATGACGATTTTAAGTTCGCCAGGATGTAAATCCAAACCGCATTTTTCACCTTTGTGCTGGCGCAAGATTTCGCCTAAAATCGATTTCATCTCGGTTAGCAAAGCGCTGGGTTGAGTAATTTTTTTGCTCTTTTGAACTTTTTTAAGCCTATCGAGAATATCAGCCGAGGCTGTCAATCCTACATCTGCCGTCAGTAAGATGCTCTCCAGCTCGTCCCAAAAATCTTCGTCAATTTTGTTAGAAGAGGAAAATAAGCTACTAACGCGGTTGACAAATTGACGACGTGTTTTATCCAACCCTTGGGCCATTTTATTAAACCAAGGATCGACAGGAGTTAAAGCCAGTTCTTTGGCACTGTCTAAGAAGCCACGTAAGCCTTTTTTGTTACTTGGCTCAGTGGACTTTGCTTCTGAACTGGGCTCAGAAGAGACTGATGATTGTGATACTTCTGAAGCTTCTGGGACTGTTTGCTCCGGGGTCTCTTGGGTGGAAACTTTTTCTTCTTTGTTGCGTTTGAACCAATTAAACATAATATTCCTATTAAAGCAGTAGTGAATCTTCTTTTAGATAAACTCAAAACTAACTGTCAATTTTTTCTTGATAGTATAAGTGAATCTTATCAGGCTTTACATTTTTAACAAAATGCATCTTTTTGCCTGCTCTTTTTGCATAAAAGGGGGGAGACCTTTGATTGTGTGACAAATAAAATAAGCGATTTTTTACCTATCACATCGCAGAAAGGGGCCATATTATGGGCATTGTAACTCCACTAGTTTTTGTTGGAGCGGATAAAGTAGCTTTAATTAGGAAAAATATTCTTACTCCTCCTGATCCGTCTGTATTGCCCTGGTCTCCTATGCCCCGCTTGGATGAAAAAGCCATAGAACTTAAAGAACGCCAGGAAGAGGCCCAAAAACAATTGGAAGCCCAACGAGCTGAAGCGGCTAAGCGTGCTTACTCTCAGCCAAGCTTGGGCAGTCGCTCTTCATTATTCGGCAATGGCATTGGCCAATCGGAAGCAACTACGAAAAGTTCGGAAGGATTTGCTTTTACTTCTCCGGCTCCAGTTCGCAAACCTAATTTGGGTGGAGCCTTGCGCAAATTGGAAGAAGCGAGGCCTCAGGCAGCTTCTAGGAATTTGCCGGGAGCGGAAGTCCCTCCGGGATTCTCCGATCTTACCGATTCGGAAATCCCTCCCGGTTTTGCCGATATTGAGCGCAAAGCTGAAGTGAAAAAACAGGCAGAAGCTGGTATCTTCGGCCGCGTAGAAGGAGCTCCCAGACGCCGCCCTCGCAGTGAAGATCGAGACGAAAGAGAAAGAACATCCTCTGAACGCCATCGCCGCGCCTCTCGCAATCAAGAAATCAATTTGAACTTCTTAAAAGCTCAAGTGTTCGGCAACTAATTTTTTGCATTTCTAGAGGAAAAAATCGGATATGGCAGCCAGAGGGGATAAATTTCTTATTACCGGCATGGCCTGTGCTGCTTGCCAAGCTCACGTGAGTAAGGCTATCTCTGCTTTGGAGGGAGTAGCGCAAGCTGACGTCAATTTGCTCTCCAGCACAGCGAGAGTTTTTTATAAAGATAAACCTTGTCCAGATGAAGTAATCAAAGCTATCCAAGAAGCTGGGTATCAAGCTGAACTCCTAAAAGATGAAGGCGCTTGGCAAGCTAGCAACCGTCAAAAACGCTCTGAAGCAGCTAAAAACGAACAGCGTTCTTTGGCTGTGCGTTGTTTTTGTACTTTTATACTTTTGCTACCTCTGTTGGCTTGCAGCACTTCAGTAATGTTCGGCTGGCCCATAAACATTTTAAGTATGATTCCCGAACCTGTAATTTTGCAGTTCGTGATTTTTCAGTGTGCTTTAGCTTTGCTGGCCATGTTGATAAACGGAAAAATTTTTGTCAGCGGTTTTAAGAGCTTAATTTCCGGAGCTCCCAATATGGATGCTCTGGTTTGTATGGGAACGCTGGCTTCTTTCGCTTATAGTCTTTTCAATTTGTGGTCTATCGACAAAATTTTGAGCTTGATTTCTGCTTCGAAGTTGGATAGTGTGACTTTCTTAGTTGAAACCTTAGATCAATATCTTTCGGCCACTTATTTTGACAGTTGTGCTTTCATACTTTTTTTTGTCACACTAGGTAAATATTTAGAAGGCCGGGCCAAAGCTAAAACTTCTTTGGCTTTAGAAAAATTAGCCGATTTAGCTCCCAAAACTGCGCTAATCAAAAAAGCGGATGGCTCTGAAGAAGAACGCCAAGTTGGTTTAGTCTCGGTTGGAGACACGATTATTATGAAGCCTGGCTGGACTGTGCCTGTAGATGGCATTATCGTTTCCGGATCCAGCTCTTTAGACGAATCGGCTTTAACTGGAGAAAGCTTGCCTGTAGTTAAACAAGTTGGCGATGTGGCTCTCTCTGGTTCGATCAATTGTGAAGGCTATTTCGAATTTGTGGCTTCTCAAGTGGGAGCCGATACTACTTTAGCCCAAATAATTCGTTTAGTAGATGAAGCTTCCAACTCTAAAGCTCCTAGTGCTCGTTTGGCCGACAAAGTTAGTAGCGTCTTTGTACCTATTGTTTTTACTTTGGCATTGATAACTGGTTTGCTTTGGTATTACGTGCCTCTGTGGCTGGATTTACCCGAATCAGTTTATTGGGGAACTGCTTTAAAATATGCTGTATCTGTTTTAGTGGTCGCTTGCCCTTGCGCTTTGGGATTAGCTTCACCAGTAGCTATTATGGTAGGTATGGGTAGAGCAGCTCAGTTTGGCATTTTGGTGCGCAATGCCCAAAGCTTGGAGGAACTGAGTGCAGCCAAAGCGGTTATTTTTGATAAAACTGGCACTCTTACCGAAGGCAAACCAGCAATTATCGATTATCAAACTTTTTGTGAAGATAAATACAGCCGTGATCAAGTATTAGCTTATGCTATGTCTTTAGAGCAAAACAGTAGCCACCCTCTGGCTGTAGCAGTTACCAAAGCTGCTCAAGACAAAGGCTTAAGCACTCTGCCAATAGATAATTTTAAAGAAGTGGTGGGCGGCGGTGTTGAAGCTCTAATTGAAAAACAAATCTGGAAGATTGGCAGTCGTGGCTATATGGCTAAGAGCATTATGTCCGAAAGCAATTCTGGTAAGTTGCAACATATCAATGAATATGAAGCGCAGGGCTATAGCATTCTTTATTTAGCCAATCAAAAAGAACATTTAGTTGGCATTATTGTTTTGGCTGATCAGCTTCGTCCTGATAGCGTTGAGGCTGTACAAAGTTTGCACGAATTGGGCATTAAAGCTATTATTCTTACTGGTGATAGGAGACAAACTGCCGAGCGAATCGCCGAACAAGTAAAAGCTGATGCCCTTTATGCCGAAGTTTTACCTAGCCAAAAAGCCAATGTTGTCAAAAAATACAAAGCTGAAGTTGGTAAAATTATTGTAGTAGGTGATGGTATCAACGATGCTCCCGCCTTAAAAATTGCCGATGTTGGCGTGGCCATTGGTAGTGGTATCGATATTGCCGTAGAAGCGGCAGATGTCGTCTTAATGAAAAACTCTTTGCTAGATGTTGTCCGAGCTATTGAATTAAGTAAAGCTGTTTTGGGTAACATACACCAAAATTTGTTTTGGGCTTTTGCTTATAATGTGTTGGCTATTCCTGTAGCGGCTGGGCTTTTCAGCCATTGGGGCATTGAACTTACTCCCTCTTTGGCTGCTTTAGCTATGAGCTTAAGCTCGGTAACTGTAGTGGGCAACGCCTTGCGCCTTAATGGCTTTTACCCTGGCCTTGTGGCTAAAGTAAAACACAGTCGCTCTATGGCTTCTGCAAAAACAGAAGTTGCGCTTTTGCAAAACAAAAACAAAGAACAAGTTGATGCGGAGGAAAAAAATATGACTAAAATTCTTTATGTCGACGGAATGATGTGCGAAAAATGTGAGATGCACGTTACTCGAGCTTTAGAAGGCATTGAAGGAGTCAAGGTAAGCCGTATAGAGCGTGCACAAAAAATAGTAGCTGTGGAGCTTAGTCGTGAAATTCCTGACGAAATTTTGCGTGAAGCAGTAGAAAAAGCTGGTTATAAAGTGGAGAATATCGTAGGCTAACTCCCAGCATTCTTAAGTAGGTTTGCCAACTTTTTGGGCGAAAATAGGCAGGAAAACGTTTATGGACGCCCTAAAAGGTTGGCCTTTCATTTTAATCGGAGGGTAGAGCGCAATATGTTAAAGCACGTTTGGTCAGTCGATCCCGAAGTAGCCCAAGCTATTTATAATGAAACTTGCCGTCAGGCTGAAACTTTGGAAATGATCGCTTCGGAAAATTTTGTCAGTGAAGCTGTTTTAGAGGCTCAAGGCAGCGTTTTAACTAACAAATACGCCGAAGGTTATCCCGGTAAGCGTTATTATGGCGGTTGCGAAAATGTTGATATTATTGAAAATTTAGCTAGAGAGCGTGCCTGCGCCATTTTCGGTGCCGACCATGCCAATGTGCAGCCCCATTCCGGATCTTCTGCCAACTTAGCGGCCTACTATTCGATTGCTTCTCATGGCGATACTATTATGGGCATGGCTTTGGCTCATGGTGGACACCTTACCCATGGACATAAAGTCAATTTCAGTGGCTCTCATTTTAATGTTGTCCAATATGGCTTAAATCCAGAGACTGAGCTTATCGACTACGAAGCTATGCGCAAATTGGCTTTAGAAGCCAAGCCTAAAGTCATTTTGGCTGGTTCTAGCGCTTATCCTAGAGAAATAGATTTCGCTCCTTTTAGAGCTGTTGCCGATGAAGTAGGGGCTAAGCTTATGGTAGATATGGCCCACTTCGCTGGCTTAGTAGCGGCCGGTTTGCACCAAAATCCTGTGCCTATAGCCGACATTGTAACTACTACAACTCACAAAACTTTGCGTGGTCCTCGTGGTGGTATGATTTTGTGTAAGGCTGAGCTGGCCAAAGCTGTCGATAAAAATGTTTTCCCTGGCTATCAGGGTGGCCCCTTGGAACATGTTATTGCTGGTAAAGCTGTAGCTTTTAAAGAAGCCCAGCAGGATTCATTTAAAGAATACCAACGCCATATTGTGGCCAATGCTAGAGCTTTGGCAAAGGTGTTGGCCGATGGAGGAGCTCGCTTAATTTCCGGCGGTACTGACACACACTTGATTTTGGTCGATGTAACTCCTTTGGGCTTAACTGGCCGCGAAGCTGAAAATGCCTTGCATAAAGCCGGCATTACTGTCAATAAAAACGCCATCCCCTTTGATAGCAATCCTCCCGCCATTACCAGTGGTATTCGTTTAGGTACTCCGGCTTTGACAACTCGAGGTATGGATATAGCTCAAATGGAGCGTATCGGAGCTTGGATTTTAGAAATTTTGAGCGCTCCTCAAGACGAGAATTTAGCCGCTAAAGTACGTCGTGAGGTGGGAGAGCTTTGTCAAGAATTCCCTCTTTATGCTCAACGTTTACAAGATGATCGCCGCAGCGATGCTTAATAGTTGAAAAATTATTTTTTTAGTTTTGATAAGAAGGCTGCCTAGGGCCACTTTTGAGCAAGCAATATGCAAATATAGAGTTGGCTCTAGAGCAGTTTTCTAAGTAAAAAAGCAAAAATATATCATGCTTTTAATATCCTTTCGGAGGTCCTTAATATGTCTCGCGTGGCCGTAGTAGCCGTAGGCGGCAACTCTTTAATTAAAGATAAACAGCACCAAACCGTACCCGATCAGTACAATGCTGTATGCGAAACCGTTTCCCATGTAGTCAATATGATTGAAGATGGTTGGGAAGTAGTTCTTACTCATGGCAACGGCCCTCAGGTCGGTTTTATTTTGTTGCGCAGCGAAACCGCTCACGAAGCTATTCACACTGTGCCCGTCGACTCTGCTGTGGCTGATACCCAAGGCGCTATCGGGTACCAGTTCCAGATGGCTTTGCACAATGAGTTTTTGAAGCGTGGCTTAAACAAGGGTTGCGCTACTTTGGTCACGCAAGTTGTAGTAGGAGCTGATGATCCCGCTTTCCACAATCCTACCAAGCCTATTGGTCCTTTCATGGACGAAGCTCAGGCCAAACAGCGCCATGAAGCTGATGGCTGGGATGTCATGGAAGATGCTGGCCGCGGCTGGCGTCGTGTAGTGGCTTCTCCTAAGCCTCAGAAAATTGTAGAATTGGAATCTATTCGCGCTTTGATCAACGCCGGTCAAGTAGTGATCGCCGTTGGTGGTGGCGGTGTGCCCGTTGTCGAAAAAGACGGACGTTATACTGGTGTAGCGGCTGTTATCGATAAAGACTATGCTTCCGGTCTTTTAGCAGCCAACTTAGATGTAGACTCTTTCATTATTTCTACAGCTGTAGATAAGGTTTATATCAATTTTGGCAAGCCCAACCAGCAAGCTCTCGATACTGTAACTATTTCCGAAGCTAAAAAGTACATGGCCGAAGGACAGTTCGCTAAGGGCAGTATGGCTCCCAAAGTAGAAGCTGCTATCAAGTTCTTGGAAGCTGGCGGTAAAGAAGCTATTATTACCAATCCTGAAAATTTGAGCAAAGCTGTAAAAGGCTTAGCCGGAACTCGCTTTGTAAAAGACTAATTCTTCACTTCGCAATAATTTGTCCACAACAAGGCATAAAACATAAGGCCCTTTGGTATAAGCCGAAGGGCCTTTCTTATGAATGTAATTTTTTTAGAGCCGTTTTATAGCTGAGCTGACAATTGGGAGAGCGGAAGTAAAGCGGAAATAACTACCATGCCTACTACTACGCCCATAAAGAGAATAAGGCACGGCTCCAACCAGCGAATCATAGCTTGACGGCGGCGAGCTAATTCGCGTTCGTAGAAGCTGGCTGCTGAAGTGAGCATTTCGTCCATGTTGCCAGTCTTTTCGCCAGTTCTTAAAAATTGTTGGAGCAATGGCGGAATAAGCTGGATGCGGGAAAGAGAATTAGATAGACCGTCGCCGCGTTCAACTGCTTGTTCTACGCCGCGTAACTCTTTATCTAAAGCGGCATTATCTACTACTTCACGGCTCATTTGCAAAGAACGAACCAAGGGCACGCCTGAGCTTTGCAGCAGGGCTAAGGTTCGAGCCCACCTAGCTAAAAGGCCAGCTTTAATCATGCGCCCCAAAATGGGGAAGTTCATTTTGAGTTTGTCTTTAGTCAAACTGGAAAGAGAATGGGAGATTAAAAATATAATAACTGCACTTCCGCCCAAAACTGCTGGTCCCCAACTGCGCAAAAACGTACCTATATTGATCATCATTTGAGTAATAGCGGGAAGTTCGTTGCCTGTAGAATCGTACATCTCTTGAATTACAGGCGTTAAAAACATAACTAAAGCAATTAAGAGTACGATCGATAGGGAAACCAATACTACCGGATAAGCTAAAGCCGATTGCAAAGCGCGACGGTGCTCAATTTCATCTTGTAAAAAGTTGGCATAGCGCTCCAAAATAACGCCAGGCTGGCCCGCTTCTTCACCGGCGCTAACCATACGCACTAGCATA
>DHKB01000025.1:23006-38410 GCA_002407045.1 Candidatus Bruticola papionis
ATAGGAGGGAAAATACTATCTTCAGTTAGGCTGCTAGATAAACTTTCGCCTTCACGCAAACGTACTTGGACGCGGGCTAGTGCTTTGCGCAATTTGGCACTTTCAGCCGACTCGGCCAATGAGCCCAAAGCTTCATCCATGGGAATGCCCGACTTGAGCAAGGCCGATAATTGCAACACAGTGTAAGCTAAATCATCGTCGCCAGCCTGGCCACCTTTAGTGCCGCCGTCTTCTTCTACTTTAGTAGGAAAAATTTTGCGCTCTTTAAGCTTTTGGTGAGCTACGGCATGGGAAACCGCCGCCACCAGGCCCTTCACTTGTTTGCCTTTACTGTCGGTACCTTCGTAAGAATAAAGAGGCATAGCGCTTTAACGTATTCTCCTTAAGTTTTGCTCCGAAAAATTATAAGCGGGCGGCCCGCAGCGCTTCTTGCGGGGTTGTTAAGCCCAACTCTACTTTTTTGATAGCGTCGTCTAAAAGGGTGGCCATGCCTTTATCGCGGGCCGCCTTGCCTAAAATGCGTGAGTCTTCTGAACGAGCAATGCGACTGCGCAAGTCTTCGTCGACGCTCATAATTTCGTAGATGCCTAGACGACCTTTGTAGCCGGAACCGTGACATTGAGGACAACCGACTGGCTTATAAAATTGCGATCCGGCAGGCACTTTTTGAATGCCCAAACGGTACAAATCGTCAGGATCTGGATCGCAAGGTTGCTTGCAATGGGGGCATAAGTTGCGCACCAAACGCTGAGCCATTGCGCCTAAAAGCGAAGAGGAGAGCAAATAGGGCGGTATGCCAAGATCAAGCAAACGGGTGGCGGCGGTAGGGGCATCGTTAGTGTGCAAAGTAGAAAGCACCAAGTGGCCAGTCAAGGCTGCGTGAATGGCAATATCGGCTGTCTCTGGATCGCGGATCTCACCAACCATAATAACATCGGGGTCTTGACGTAAAACTGAGCGCAAACCGCTAGCAAAAGTCATGCCGATCTTTTCGTTAACTTGGATCTGACCTACACCAGCCAACTGGTATTCTACAGGATCTTCAATGGTTATGATGTTGCGCTCTGGAGAGCGAATCATATCCAAAATAGCATAGAGAGTAGTCGTTTTACCGGAACCAGTAGGACCGGTAATTAAGAACAAGCCATAAGGATGGCTAACTAAATCGGTAACTACTTGGCGGTCATGCTCGTTGAGGCCCAATTGCTTGAGGCTGAGCATGCGCAAGTTCTTTTCCAAAAGACGCATCACTACACGCTCACCGTGCAAAGTTGGCACTATAGAAACACGCACATCTAACTGCCTATCGCCAGAGTGAACATGTAAACGGCCGTCTTGAGGATGACGTGTTTCAGCTAAGTCTAAGTTAGACATCACTTTAATACGAGCTACCAACTGCGGATGGCTAGAACGAGCCATTTTGTGCACTTCATGCAAAACACCGTCGATACGCATACGTACTACGGTTTGCTCAGCGTAAGGCTCAATGTGAATGTCGGAAGTGCGCGTCTCCATAGCTTTGAGGAACAAAGTATTGAGCAAGCGCACTATAGGAGCGTCAGCGGCGTCAGCCAACAAGTCTTGGCTTATATCGACATCTTTGGTGTCGTCGGTTTCGTCGCTTTGGCCTAAGTTCTCTTCGTCGACCATCATGCGGCGTAAGCCGTTTTCCAGCTCTTCTACACTCATGACTACAGGAATGACGTCTTTGTGTAGCAGTAGACGAATATCTTCAAAGAGCTGGCGCGGAGTATCCTTATGGATACCTATCTTAATGAAGCTCTCTTCTTCCTCTAAAGGCAGAATATGGTGGCGTTGATAAAACTCGGTAGGAATTGAAGGCACAGAACTTCTCCTCGCTCAAAACAAAATGCACAAGAGCACCTTGGCGTTAAAGTTTATTTACTATTTATGCTCTAAACTCACGGGAGCGGGAATAACTTCCTCTTCTTGAGGAGCTGTTGTCGAGCTGGAAGCTGGAGTAATCTTTACTGTGGCTGGAGTAAGCGACTCTTTGGCTTCGGTGGGCACTTCAACGCTAGCAGTACGCAATTGCTCTTGCTTAGGCAAAGGATCTTGCACGTTGCTATAAACGGTATGCTCGCTATCCATCTTATCGAAGACGCGTCGTTTGGCTACATTGGCATAACGGCGGCTTTGCTTTTTGCTGAGCTTTTTGCTTTGACGATTCTTATCGACATCAGCTAATTTCTTTTGATTATCGCTCTTATTGTCTACAGAGGAAGTTTTGGCAGACTTGGCGTTCTTCTTATTGGTAGCCTTAGCCTTAGTAACTTTGGCTTCTGAAGAGTCGCTATCGGTGCTTTTTACTTCGGGGACAACTTGTAAAGTATCGCGATTCTCGTAATTTTGATCGCCAGCTTCGCCTATACCATCAAGGTAAGGGCTAATGGCACTGTCATTGACATCGACAGTTTCGTCTAAATCGACGATCTTAGGAGTTAAAGAGATAAAGATGCTGGTCTTTTGATCGTCTGTGCTCTTATCGCGGAAGAGCCAGCCCAACAAAGGCAAGTCTTTAAGAATAGGTACGCCTTTGACTTGGTCGGAAGTACGCTTGGAAATCAAGCCGCCGATCAACAAGGTTTTGCCATCGGGAATAGTGACGGTAGTATCGACGCTGCGGTTGGAAACTACGGGAGCACTGAACTTGACACCAGCCATCTCTTGGTCGAGATATTCAGTTACTTCTTGAATCTCTTGCTTTACTTCCATACGGATCTTGCCAGTGCGACTCATATGAGGAGTCACTTCCAACTTGATACCTACTTCACGATAGTCAAAAGTGACAGTAGGGGAACCGTAAGCATCAAGTTTGCCACCAGTAGCGAAAGGAACTACTTGGCCTACATTGATGGTAGCTTTTTTATTGTCCTGGGTAAGTACGCGAGGTGCAGAAATTAAGTTGAAATCGTTGCTAGAATTGAGAGCGGACAAATAAGCGAAAAATTCGGGAACGTCGACGCTCTGGTTGCTGACGGTAATGGTGCGGGTATTTCCTCCCACTACGCCGGCTACGAAGTTGCCTCCAGCCAGTACGTTGAGCAAGCCTTCTTCAGTTAAGCCGCCTTTATAAGAACCGATAACACCTCCGGAGGTGAGGGCTTGCCAACCAATACCTAATTCAGCAGCTCTCTTAAGGGAAACTTCGGCCACAATAGCGGAAATTTGTACTTGGCTGCGCTCGGCGTCCAATTTGGCAATGACCGCTTTAAGCTCGTCATATTCTGAAGGAGATATATAAAGAACTAAAGAGTTGGTATCGCTATCGGCTGATACTTTAGAAGAGGTAAAGCCTACGGTAGCTGGTTTATCTTTGGCACCAGTGGGGCCGGTTATGCCATCGGAAGCGCTGCGGAAGTTGTTGCTAGTATTGCTTGTGGCATTTTCTGTGGCCGGTACTTTGGATTCTTTGAGCTGCTCTTCAACGGCTTTTTGGCGCTCGGAAAGCATATCAGAAAGAATTTTGGCTACATCTTCAGCTTGAGCAAATTGGAGATGATAGACGAAGAAGCGGGCCGGTTCCGTCTTGGTGGGAGCGGCCATAGGAATATCCAACTTCTTCAAGATCTTTTTCACATCGCGCAAATCTTTGGGGTAGGCACTGATAACTACACCGTTGGAAGGGCCGAAAGCGGCAATACCAAAAGTTTTCTTTGTCTCTTTGTCGTTGTAAAGAGGCTTAATGGCGGCAACTACTTTTTCAGCTTCCATATATTTAGGGAAGACCACTTCGGTCTTTAAGCTAGGCTCTAAGCTATCCAGACTTTTTACTATTTGGCCAATACGATTGACAATAGAAGCTTTATCCACTACTAAAACGGCCAAACCATCTTTATAAGCGCTTAAAACACCATTTTCGGAAAGTAGAGGCTTTACAGCAGTGACTACGCTTTCAGGATCACCTTGGCTCATAATCAATACGGCCATTACGTACTCTTCGCCAGTAGGATTGGCTTGTAAGGCGGGCATGAAGGAACCCATACTTCTGGCTGTACTATCGGGTACGATTTGGACGTGATCGCCACGGTTGACGACGGTAAAACCGTAACGATTGACTGCAGCTTTGAAAATATCCCAAGCTTCAGGAATACTCACTTCGCGTGAAGACAAAATCGTCAGCTTGCCTTTCACTTTTTCGTCCACAATGATATTGCGTCCGGTCAGTTCGCTCATAACTCTAGAGAGAACGCGAATGTCGATATTTTCAAAGTTGAGCAAAATGTGGCCGTTGCGCATTGAATCAGCTATGGTCTTGCTCAGCATGGGCTTTTGCGGCTCTGTTTCGCTGTTTTTGGCCGGATCATTTGAAAAGGCCGGTGCAACTGATACCAGCACCGTCAGCAAAGCTGTCACTATGTATACTCGAAACTTATTCACTACTAGCGTGCTCCTGCAAGATTCCATTCGGGATTGGCCCAAGTACCGGAAATATTGACTTTGTGCGTGCCAAACATTTTTGTTTTGAAAGTGAGATCGCCATTAAGCATGGGCGAGCTGCTTTGAGGGGTCGAGCGCAGCGAAACAAATCCTTCACCAGTTACATCTTGGCTGTAAAGGGTGAGTCTGCTGTTTACGGAAGTGCGCTTGGGGGCATTATCCGCTTTCTGGCTGGCGTCGGTAGAGCCGACTTGGCCGCTGCGGGTAGAAGTTGAAGCTTCGTAAGGCTCAATGGTGATATTGGCGCCTATCTCCAAATCATGCAATTCGATGGGTAAGGAGCCTTTTAAAGATGGCACCTTAAGATCGAGCGTCCCTTTGCCTTTGGAAGATAAGTAATTGTAGTTAAGCTGACCGCTCAACTGAACCGCTTTCAAATCCTGAGAACCTGTATCCAAAGCTAAATTTTCACTCTTGAAATTAAGTTCGGAAGCGTTGAGACTCAATGAAGCTGTGCCTGGAATGACATTATCCTTCTTTTCCGAATCTTTGGCTTCTGCACCAGAACTTGCCTCAGCTGTTTTTCCGTTGCTAGCTTCAGCTAAAACTTTGGCCGAATCGTATTGGGTAAAATTGACGCTAAGACCCTTAAGCGAATAACCTATGAAAGCTTTATCAGCTGTAAAATAGCCTCCGGTAGGGAGAGTAACTAAGAGTTTCTTTAAATTAACTCCTGTAAGCCCCATGGACATCTCGTCCCAGGTAATGACGATACCGGTAGATTTTTCGGTCGAGGCTATGACTCTAGTTAAAATTGTTTCGTAGGGCAAGCGTACTAGCAAGACCAGGACAAAAACAACCAGCCAGACACAGGCTTTAGCTAAAAGCTTCATGACGGCACCTCGACCATAAATTCTAAATTCCACCGACCATTGCCGTCACTATCATCGAGGCTGAAACTCTTGATAATAACGTTGGTAGTTCTCATTGAGTCGAGCAACTCGGTAATTTGCTCTGCCGTAACTGAGCGCAATTTTACTTGCACGCCTTGGCTGTTCTTGTAGGGGTTGTTGCTCTCCACGTTCTTCTCAAGATTTTTAAGTACTGAAGTGTTCATCCAAGAGGCTGTATTGGGATTAGGTACGGCCTTGGAATTTTTGGAACGAGAGAAGTCTTGCATAGCCTGAGTAATACCTTTGCGTTCTAAGCGCAGGCGGGAAACTCGAGCTTCGGTGGCACTAATCGCTTTGTAGCGCGGCATAGCGTAAAACAGCGCCCAAAGCAAAGCAACCAGCAGCAAAATAACTATAAAAAGTAATTGCTTGGAAACGTTTTGGTTCACGGGGCCGGCACTTCTCCTTCTATAGAGAACGAAACCACATCTTGGCGGCCTTTTTTATTCTCTAAAATTTCCGGCTTTTGCAAGATACCTTCGATGCCTTGGCGGAATTCTTCCACTTGTTGCACAGAACGAGCTTGGCCTTGCAAAGTCATGGTCGGTACCTCTTTTTCGGCCGTAAATTCCATTCTTCTGATTTCCAAATTAGGTTGCTTACTTAAAGGACGAGCCATTTGGGCCATAAGTTCCAAAATATACTCTGGAGAAGAACGCTTATTGGCCACATTCGTTTCAGTCAGCTTATTTAAAGCGCTCTGATAATCTTCTGGATCTTGTTTGGCTAAATCTGGCAACACCTGGGCGGCGGCCTCCTGATAGACGGCGGTTTGCTGCTCCAGGCTCTTGTTGGCAGTATAGTTGTGTATTTCTAAATTCAAAGTGGCCAGAGCCAGCAGTACTAATAGCCAAACTGCGTATTTCCAAGGCAGTGCGGACTCTTCTTCGACAACATGGACAAGCTGGACTCCGGGTACGCCTGGCTTGTTGGCTAGGGCCATACCATAAGCTATGGCATCTGTGTATGGGCTTAAGCCAGAAGGCATGGGCATAGGCTCGACAACTTGGCCCAATAAGGAAGATAGTTCTTCTGGCAAACCTTTCATTTGAGCGCCGCCGCCGCAAATAAACACTTTGTCAAAGGGGACGGGAGCACTTAAAAGGCTGGCTGCCACTATTTCTTGCAACCATTGCTTGCACTTGGGCTCGTCTGTACCTACGGTAAGCTTATGGATTTCGGCTTCTTGGTCGCCAATTTTCTTTTCTAAAGAAATCTCTTTGGTAAGACTACGGCCGCCTCGGAAAGAAACTCTAACCCAATAGATGGTACCTTCTTTGATAGCACAGACGGTCGTTTTAGAGGCGCCGAAATCGAAGACCAGTGCTTCTTCTACTTTGGCTTCATGGCACAAGCGCAAATAAGCAAAAGGTTCGGCGTCAATAATTGATTCTTCTGGGAGTTTATGTTGCTCTTTAAACTCGGCTAGTTGAGAATTTAAAGTGATAGCCACAGTAGCATTGTCTTCTTTGACAATCCAATCCCAGGAGGCTTCATCTATAGGAAAAGGCAAAGACAAGCGCAGCTCTTCTCTAATGACATTGCCTTGTATTTCGCGGCCAGAATCGGGAACGTTAAGCGTCCTGATAGTCAGTCTGTCTGAAGGCATACTGACAATAGGCGACTTAAAGCTAGCGTACGAATCCAATTTCGTAGGCGCTCCCCAGAGTAAGCCTACCGATACTGCACGTGTCTCCGTATGTCCAAAGTCTAAACCCGCTGCGCGGAACATAGTGTAACTCTTACTTAACAGGGTGTATGCTCAAAGCTTATGTCTTTTACGGCCTACCCACTGGGCCCAACTTCACAACAAGCCGTTCGAACTTCTATGCCAAAACGGCTAAACCTTCTGCTTGAGCTCAGCTTGCCCAGAAGCTTGGCTTATTATTATGTTAAAAGGAATAAAACTTTTTTTGCCAAAAACGACCAAGTTATGCTTAGTCCCTCTTATAGCCGCTTTCTCACTTGGGCGCTGGTTATCGGTTCGGCAGCTTTGTGCGCCGATATCAGTGCGGCCTCTTTAGATGCTTATTTTACCAATTCTCCGGGAAGCATTGAAATAGAAAAGAATATGCGCGGCTCTCGATCCGATTTAACTTCCGCTCAAGCTCAAGATATTGCTTCAGCTTTGCGTCAGCCTGCGAAGAAAAAGCCCGCTCCTCCTAAGAAAAAGCGCAAAAGTAGAGTAATTGGCGATGAAAGTGCCACCGATAGCTCAGATAGCCAAGCCAAAGATACCAAAAAAGAAGACAAGCGTGATATTAGCAAAGCTGTTTTGCAAGGTACATTGATTTCGCCTTCTTCGCGGGCTGCCATTTTGGAATTGGCCCCCGGAGTAGTGGAAATTGTGGCCGAAGGGGAAGATATTGGTAAATATACCCTAACTGAAGTCGGCTCGGCTTGGGCTCGCTTTGAAAATGACGAGGAAGAGTTGCTCTTTGTGGCTGACAGCTTAAGTTTATCTGAAGGCAAAGAGGACAAGAGCTCTGGCCCTATTGTCAAAAAACGTCCCAAAGCTGAAGAGAACGAAGAGGCGGCCGAACAAGATAAAGAAGATGACAAAGAGAACAATAGCGACGACGGACAGCCCAGAGTGAGCATGGCTGATGTACGTCAAGCTTTAGATAATTCTGCCGAAATGGCTAAGCAATTGCGCGTTGTGCCGCAGGAAAAAGATGGCCAGCCTTACGGTACTAGAGTAGACTTTAGAGATGCAAACAACTTGCTGGCCCGCATGGGAGTGAAAGATCGCGATATTATGCTTTCCATCAATGGCATTCCTACGCGCAGTGCCGAAGAAATGTATCGCGGTTATATGACCTTGCGCAACGCCAATTCCTTTGAATTTGTTGTAGAAAGAGACGGCAAAGAGGAGACGATTCGTTACGAGTTAGATAAATAACTAGGTTGAGCTTGCTCCCAGCTAATGGCAAGGGGAAGGCTCAGGAGAGGCAGGTATCAGAGTATGGCAAAACCTAAAGGCATTCGTGTCGGTCAAGCTATAAATTTCGGCCGCTGTAGACAAGGACGTTTCTTACCCAAAGAAGAGCGTCGCGCTCTCAAATCGGAGGTTGCACCTGCTGACGCTCAAGCGGCAGAGGCTGGTTCCCTCGACGACCTTTATCCTATAAAACCTATTAGGTGGCGTGTTTTGGCTGTCAAGCCTGACGAAGGTATTGCTCTTTTGACGGTCAAAAAATGCTTAGCTAGCCGCCCTTTCCATGCCCAACCTCCTTATCCAACTTGGGAAAAAAGTGAGATGCGCTCCTGGCTCAATGGAGAATTTATAGAAGCCGTTTTCACTCCCGAAGAGCGTGCACTTCTGGTCTTGAGTGAAGTACCCAACGATGCTTCCCAAGATTGCCGAAATGGTCGTGATGGTGGGCCTACTACTCAGGATCGTGTTTTTCTCTTTAGCTATACTGAAGCTCGCGACTATTTCAAAGATTATGAAGATAGACGCTGTTCTCTGACTTTGGTAGCCAAAGCTCAAGGTGGCTATGCTGACGACGAAGGCGATTGCTGTTGGTGGTTGCGTAGCCCCGGAAGTAGTGACGATACGGCTGGCTTTGTCAGTTATGGAGGCAGTTATAGCTACGACAAAGCTGTCAATTTCCGTGGTATCTCTGTTCGTCCCGCTCTGTGGGTTAAATACGCTTCTTTGCTCTAAATGGCACTTGGTAAAAGCAAGGCCAAGAAAGTAAAAACAAAAAGCGCGGTTTCGCTATTTGGCAAAGTTACCGTAAATGATTTGGTGGCAAGCAAAAGCGGAACCGCGCTTTTTTTGTACTAAAAATTTAACTTACCAGAAGCCCAAAGCTGCTCTAGCTTCTTCAGTTGGATTTACTTCTGGATTCCACATAGGCGTCCACACTAAGTCTACATGGCAATCTTTCACACCAGGCAAGCGGGTGATAGCTAAGTAGGCTGCACCAGTAATCTCCGGCCCTAAAGGACAACCTGGACTGGTTAAAGTCATGTTAATTTGCACTGAACCTTTATCTTGGTCGAGAATGATATCGTATACCAACCCGAGTTCGATAATATTCATGCCAATTTCCGGATCTTTAACTTCGCAAAGCGCTTCTTTAATTTGATCTTCGGTGGGAAAAGATTCAGCAGCGGAAGCGGCAGTGGGATCGGAAGTCGAAGCGGCAGCTGCAGGTTCAGCTTGGGGCTGAGCACTTTGTTCATTCGCCTCAGGAGTTGCCTTCTCTGTGTTGGTAAGGCATTGAGCCTGGGTGATGGGCTGTTGGTCTGAGTCAGAAAATGGCATAGGGCAAAATCTCCTTAGTGATTTTCTTCTTTGTTCTCTAACTTATTTTCTAAAGCGGAAAGCAAAGTGTTCCAGCTTAAGAGGGCGCATTTTATACGTACGGGATAATCCTTAACGCCGTCTAGAGCTTCCAATTCGCCTATATCGACATTTTCTGCTTCTTGAGCGGCTTTGGCATCTTCGTGGCTTAAAAGTCTGGCTTTAAAAGCGTGGGCAATTTTGAGCACTTCTTCTACGGGTTTGCCTTTAATAATATCGGCCAACATAGAAGAGGAAGCAACAGAAATGGAACAGCCTTCGCCGACAAAGCCAACATCGGTGACTATGCCATTTTCTACACGTAAGTCGAGCTCGATTTCATCTCCACAAGTCGGGTTGGTACCTTCGACACTTACCGTAGGGTGCTCGAGATGACAATTGTGGCGCGGTCTGGAGTAATGGTCGAGAATTATTTGGCGATAAAGATCGTCGTTGATAAGATTGTCTGAGTGCATAGTTAAATTTTGTTTCCTTTTGAATTAGGCAAAATAGCTAAATAGAGCCAAAAAGCTCAAAAACTAGCTATTCGCTTTCGGAGTAGTTAAGTCTACCGTAATAGTGGAAAAAGTTGGAGAGTAAGAGTCCATAGTATTGCCTGCTTCGCGGCTAGAGGGAAGGCTAGCGCAGGAGCTACAAGCAGCCTTGGGACAACAACTAGGCCAAAGCTGATGGTGGCCTGTCTGTACCATAACTTTGCGTTGGCGTCCAGCACACTGTGGTGAGCAAATAGCTTCCTTAAAAACTTCACCAGCCTTGAGTAAAGCTTCAGCCAGTCGATCAATATCGGTGAAGTTGTTGTAGACGTGGAAACTGGCTCGAGTGGTGCCCATAAAGCCTATTTCACGCATAAGCGGCTGGCAGCAATGGTGGCCGGCTCTTACACAAACGCCCTCACGACCAAGTAAAGTGGCAATGTCATGGGGATGGAGGCCGCGGAAATAGAAAGAGAGAGCTCCGGCTCTTTTTTCGGGATCGGCAGGCCCTAAAATTTCTGCGCCTTCAATATCGTTAAGCTTTTCTATAGTATATCTCATGAGGGCTTGGTCGTGAGCTCTTACTTTATCCATACCTATACTGGTAAGGTAGTCGCAAGCTGCCGCCAAACCGATAGCACCAGTAATATTTGGAGTGCCGGCTTCAAAGCGGTTGGGCAATTCGTCCCAAGAGGAGCGCTCTCTTTTAACAGAAGAGATCATGCTGCCACCGAAAAGAAAAGCAGGCATGTTCTCCAGAAGTTTGCGTTTGCCCCAAAGTACGCCTATGCCTGTAGGAGCCAGCATTTTGTGGCCAGAGAAAGATAAGAAATCGATACCTAAGTCGTTGACGTCGGTTGGTAAGTGGGGGACGCCCTGAGCGCCGTCTAAGGCAATAGTAATAGGGCCATGTTCTCTAGCTTTGGCCACAATCTCTTTGACAGGATTGATGGTGCCAAACACATTGGATACCCAAGTAAAAGCTAAAAGCTTTGGCGAGTAAGATAGCGCTTTATCCAAAGAGTCTAAATCTAAGGTGCCATCAGGCAGAACTTCAATCCAACGCAAATGGGCCTTTTTGCGTAAAGCCAATTGCTGCCAAGGCACTAAGTCGGAATGGTGCTCAAAAACTGGTAAAGCAATACTGTCGCCCTCTTGGATATATTTTTCACCCCAAGTATAAGCTAGCAAGTTTATCGATTCAGTGGTATTGCGTGTAAAAATAACTGTAGGATCGTCTTTGACACCGATAAACTTGGCGACAGTTTGGCGAGCTTCATCGTATTTTTGGGTAGAATGCTCTGAGAGCGGATAGAGACCGCGATGAATATTGGCATATCCTGTACGAGTAAAATTGGCCACGGCATCAATCACATAATTGGGCTGTTGAGAAGAAGCCGCGCTGTCTAAGTAGGCGATAGGACGGCCATTTACCTCTTGCTTCAAGATCGGAAAATCTTCGCGAATTTTGGCAAATAAATCTTGATCGAACATTCTTTTTCTTCCAATTTAAGACAAAAATATGAATAGCTTATTCTACTTCAGCGTAGACCTGACCATTTTCAATTGTGACTGGGTAAGTGGTTAAAGGGCTAATAGCAGGCATGCGAGTTGCTTGCCCAGTGCGCACATCGAAGCGAGCTCCGTGGCGCGGACACTCTACTTCAAAGCCGCATACTTTACAATGTCCCATCTCTTCACCGTCGTGTGTACAGCTATCTTCATAGGCAAATATTTGGCCGTCTATTTTTACTGCGGCGATAGAATCTAAGCCGTTAGCAACTATAACAACTTGATTTTCCGGAAATTTCTCTATAGGCCCCAAAGATATTTTCATAAATATGGTCTCCTCTTTAGGTGGGACTAGGTTAAAAGGCCAAAATAGAGACAAGGCTTGCTCTTAGTTAAAAGCAAGCCTCTATCTCTTGTTTAGAGGTTGGCCTAAATTATATGTAGATAGTGACGGCTCTTAAGCTTGCTTGGCAGTACCAAATTTGCCTTTAGCTAGAGTGGACAACCAATTAGCTACCGTACTATTGTCAGCTTTCTCTACGATCTCTTGGAAGAAACCAGCAGTAAGCAAGCTCTTAGCTTCGGCTTCGCTTAAACCGCGGCTTTGCATATAGAAGAGTTGCTCTTGATTATAATCTGTAAAGCTGGCTCCGTGGGTACAACGTACGTCGTCGGCGATAATCTCCAACTTGGGCATCGACTCGGCGCGAGCTTGAGGAGAAAGCATCAAGTTTTGGTTCTTTTGGTAAGCGTCAGTTTGCTGGGCCACCTGATCTACGTAGATGTTGCCGGCAAAGATAGAGCGGGCCTTGCCGGAAACTGCGCAATTGAAGAGCACGTTGGAGTAGGTATGGGGAGCTTTATGGTGGACAAAAGTGTCGACATCACTGCGGCTCTTGCCATCGGCCAATACTACACCGTAAATTTCCGTTTTGGCGCCAACGGCGTTGAGATCTTCGGCAAAGAAGGTCTTGCTCAAGCCTGTACCAATGCCAGCATAGATGATCTTCAAAGAAGCATCTTTGCCTAAGCGGGCGTGAATGGTAGTAAGGCAAGCTGTATTTTTGTTCCAATCGCCGACTAATATGTAGTTGAGTTGAGCTCCGTTAGCTAAGTCAAACTCTATAAGAGAGTGAACTTTTATAGGCTCGGTGGAGCTATTCTTGAAGCTCTCGACTACTACGGATTGGCTGTGGCCGTGAGCGCAAATTACACTGTGGTTAAAATGGCAATTTTGCGCTTCAGCTTGCAACTTCTCTTCAGCAGCTACTTCACCAATTTCGTGTAACACGTGAAAAGCACGTTCGGCTTTGGCTTGTGG
Source organism: Candidatus Bruticola papionis (assembly GCA_002407045.1). Classification (GTDB taxonomy): domain Bacteria; phylum Vulcanimicrobiota; class Xenobia; order Xenobiales; family Xenobiaceae; genus Bruticola; species Bruticola papionis. The sequence continues at coordinate 35,982 of DHKB01000025.1, forward strand.
AGTAATTTTTATATAAGCTCCACCCGTACGCAAAGCGCCATTCAAAGCGCTGCTTAAGTCTTTTTGGTGGTGCTCTGCCTTAAAGAAGGAGTTTTTCAAGCTCTCTTCTTTTTGCAAAGCTCGATCCATAGATAAAATGCAAACGCCATCTTGCTCCAAACTGTCCGCTTGTTTGTGCGCTAAAGCTTGCTCTTGAGCTTCATCTATGGCGTCGGCATCGCTGTTAATGCCATATTCGTGCAAACCAGCCGCAGTTTCAGACGTAAGCTGAAACTCGTCGACGATCAATCTTTCGTCGCTCAAACGCAAAGCTTTGCTCCTGTCGGGGAAGAACCAGTCTGGAGAAGTGCGTCTCCAAGTCTCCTCTTGTTTGGAGGGCTCCGCTAAAGTGCGAGCGCTCACTAAAGCGGCCTTGCGCATATCTAAAGCCCATTGCGGCTCCTGATTCTGAGCAGCCAATTGGGTCACATTTTCGATCACTTGCTCAAGCTGAGCATCTATGTTGATTATCACGTTTCCTCCCGGGGATCCGAAAACTGGCAAAAAGGGTTAACCTACCGAACCTTCCATCTCCATTTTGATAAGACGGTTCAGCTCGACGGCATATTCCATGGGCAGCTCTTTGGCGAAGGGCTCAAAGAAACCGTTGACTATCATGGTAATAGCGTCGCTTTCGGAAAGTCCGCGGCTCATCAAATAGAAGATTTGCTCGTCTCCAACTTTGGAAACGGTAGCTTCATGGCCGATATGGACGTCAGGATTGGCAATATCCATGGTCGGATAGGTATCGGATCGGGAATGATCGTCTAAAAGGAGAGCGTCACAACGTACGTTGCCGCGTACATTTTTGGCATTAGGTTCCACTTTTACCAAGCCTCGGTAAGAAGCCTGGCCTCCGTTTTTAGAAATAGACTTGGAAAGTACGTTGGATGTGGTATTGCTGGCGGCGTGTACAATCTTGGCACCGGTATCTTGTACCTGACCTTCACCAGCAAAAGCTACGGAAACAACTTCACCGTGAGCACCTTCGCCCATAAGATAAATGGCCGGATATTTCATTGAAACTTTGGAACCGATATTACCGTCAATCCATTCGATAGTGGCATTTTTGTGAGCTACGGCACGCTTGGTTACCAAGTTGTAAACATTGGTAGACCAATTCTGAATAGTGCTATAGCGGATGCGGGCTCCTTCCATAGCAATAAGCTCTACTACGGCTGAATGCAAAGAATCCTTTGAGTATATAGGAGCGGTGCATCCCTCTACGTAGTGCACGAAGGAACCTTCGTCAGCGATAATGAGAGTGCGCTCAAATTGGCCCATAGCTTGGGCGTTGATACGGAAATAAGCTTGTAAAGGAATCTCTATATGTACGCCCTTAGGAACGTAGATGAAGGAGCCGCCACTCCAAACAGCAGTATTGAGAGCGGCAAATTTGTTGTCGTTCATGGGAATGACAGTACCAAAATATTTCTTTACAATATCGGGGTACTGGCGCAGCGCACTATCCATATCCAAGAAGATAACGCCGTTTTTCTCAATATCGGCTCTAATGGAGTGATAAACTACCTCTGATTCATATTGGGCAGTTAAGCCAGCCAAGTGCTTGCGCTCAGCTTCAGGAACGCCCAACTTGTCGAAGGTATTTTTAATTTTGTCCGGTACGTCGTTCCAGTCGGTGGCGGCTTTTTCCGAAGGACGTACATAGTAATGTATTTCGTCAAAGTGGACGCCACTTAAATCGGTGCCCCAAGTAGGCATAGGCTTGGAGTTAAACACTTCATAAGCCTTAAGACGATTTTGCAACATCCATTCCGGCTCGCCTTTAATGCGAGACATTTCGACGATAAGTTGAGGAGTAAGTCCTACTCCTGATTTATAAACATAATCTTCAGCATCGGAAAAACCGTATTTATAATCGGTACCGATATTTTTTAAAGATTCTTTCTGATTGTTGGGTGCATCCATATAAAGCTCCTAGGAAAGCAAACGGGCCTAACTGTCGGCGGCCTGAATCTATTAAGAATCTTGGCCGACTATAGTGGCCTTTCGCGAAGAACCCTTTGGTAGGGCGACAGAGACCTAATTGTTGACGTACTTATTGATAATCTCGTCGTAACCGGTCTGTTCGAGGCGCAGAGCCAACTCAGGGCCGCCGCTTTCGACGATGCGTCCGCCGGCTAAAATATGAATAAATTGGGGCTTAAGGTAGTCGAGCAAACGCTGATAGTGAGTAATAACTAAAGCGCTAGTATGATTCTTTTCCAGCTCTTCATGAATGCCCTCGGCTACCACTTTGAGAGCGTCGATGTCTAAGCCGGAGTCGGTTTCATCTAAGAGAGAGAGGCTGGGGCGCAACAGAGCCATTTGTAAAATTTCGATGCGCTTTTTCTCACCGCCGGAGAAACCTTCATTGACGTAACGGCGGG
>DHKB01000025.1:38450-56767 GCA_002407045.1 Candidatus Bruticola papionis
TATGCCTAACTCTTTCATCTTGGCTTGCAGCTCTTTGCGGAAAGGCAGAGGCTTTACATTCTCTTCGCCGCGAACATTGCGCACTGAGGCCATCAGGAAGTTGCCCAAGGACACGCCCGGAATGGAAGTAGGATACTGGAAAGCCAAAAAGACGCCGCGTTTGGCACGTTCATTGGCTGGCATGTCCTGGATTTCCTCACCCTTAAAGATGATCTTGCCTTCAGTTACTTTGTAATTGGGATGGCCCATGATCGTATTGGACAAGGTGGATTTGCCGGAACCGTTGGGGCCCATCAAGGCATGTACTTCTCCTTGATTGATAGTTAAATTTAAACCTTTGAGAATTTCTTTTTCACCAACCGAAACGTGCAAATTCTTAACTTCAAGTAATAAAGAATTGGACATAATTGCCTCACTTGCTTATTCTAATGCGCCCGGTTTATTCACACCTTTTCCTCTTTACCCTGCCTAGTAAGTTGCCTTGTTAAAAAAATATTATTAAAAAGGAGGAATTTTATGAAAAACATCGGCTCTTTACAATATAAAGACGATTAAAAAGGTAGCAATTACTTTGTCCCTGAGCTCGCCTTAAGCAATTGGCTTAGAAATATTTGTTTTTATCAAGGCTGCAGATAGCGCAATAAAGGGCGAAAAGTTTTTTGCATACCAGTTATTTGGGACTTCTGTTTGCATGCCATTTTTCATTTGGTTAGAATGGAGACCTTCAGGCAATTTGGGTAAAAGGTGACAGATTTGAAAAAAGAGGATACTGCTTTACAAGAACAGAGTTTTATGGTCAAGTGCGTTGAACTATTGGAAAAGTTCGCTACTCAGCGCCATGTTTTAGCTTTAAGAGACGGAATGTTAGGCTCGGTACCCATTATTTTGGTGGGCAGCACTTTCTTACTTTTTGGAGCTCAGGGAGAAGTTCTGACACAATATTTCGGTGGGGAAGTGGCTTGGTTGCCCAACTTAGTCGATACTTCTTTTGGACAATGGTATTTAGCTAATTCGTACGATTTTTATATCCCTTATCGCTTAACGATGGGGCTGCTGGGGTTATATATAGCCTTTACGATAGCTACAGCTTTGGCTAAACAATACAACATGGCTCCGGTGCCGCAAGGCTTGGGAGCTGTGGCCGCTCTTTTAGTAACCAAAGCTCCCAGCAAGGTTGTTTTCACTGAGGGTGAAGGGGCTCAGTGGGCCATTCCTCTTAAACCATTCGGGCCAGAAGGCATCTTTTTGGCCATTGTTGTGGCCATTTTTATGGTGGAGCTGTCGCGCCTTTTCTTGCGCCCCGATCGTCCTAAGGCCGAGCAAGATGAAGTGAGCAAGAGCATTCCCCCAGCGGTTACAGAGGCTTTTTCCGGCTTTTTGCCCATGTTGGTAGCTGTCAGTATCATCTGGTTAGTCAGCCACGTATGTGACTTTAATATAAATGATGGAGTCCTTTGGCTTATGTCTCCTTTGGCCAATATGGGCGACACTCTGACAGCCGTTGAAGCTAGCAACTTTTTCCTGCATCTTTTTGCTGTGGCTGGCATTCATGGTATTTCTGTTATCAATGCTGTCATGTTGCCACTTTGGCAGCAATTTGTGGCCGCCAATGCCGAAGCGCATAGCGCCGGTTTGCCTCTGCCTCACGTAACCGCTTATCCTTTCTATCAGTGGTTTATTTGGATTGGCGGTTCCGGAGCTACTTTAGCGCCTACTTGTTTGCTTTTCTTCTTCAAAAATGGTCACTTTCGCAAAGTCGGCAAGATCGCGATTGTGCCCGCCCTCTTTAATGTCAATGAGCCTTTCCTTTTTGGCTTGCCAGTTATCGCCAACCCCATTTTGGCTGTACCTTGTATCGTGGCTCCTATGATTTGCGGTTTTATTGCTTGGTATGCTGTAAGTTGGGGCTTGGTTAGTGCTCCTTTTATTGAAGTGCCATGGGTCATGCCGGGTTTTTTAGGGGCCATTCTTTCTACACAAGACTGGCGCAGCTTGGTGCTTTTTGCCGTTAATTTCTGTGTGAGCGGCGCGGTTTGGTTGCCCTTTTTGCGTTATACCGATAAACATGAAGAGCTTGGCAAGCAACCTAAAAGGTAGGCGAAAAAAACTCGCCATAAAAATGAAAATAGCGCAGCGGATTGCGCACTATCTCAAGTTCAAACTAAATCAGTTTGGCGGTATGCAAAATCCGCTTAGCTTGTTGCAAAATATTCTTTTCGCTCTGATAATAGAGTTTGCGCCAGGCCTCACCAAAATCAAACCAGGCGACTTCTGAAGCTTCGCCGTCTGGAGTGGAGGCATTCTCTTGAATAAGTGGCATAAGAAAGAAAGTGACCAACTTATAATAGAGAGTGCGGTTATCTCGCCAGTAAAAATAATATTCTATTTGATCGATACGTTCGGCAATTGTAGCCAAGTGGCCGGTCTCTTCCAACACTTCTCTAGTAGCGGTCATTTCCCAAGTTTCGCCACTTTGTACTCTGCCCTTAGGTAAGGCCCAAACGGCGCCGCCTTTTTTAGCAATAAGGCAAACCTTGAGTTTGTCTCCTTCCTGTTTGTAAAGGACTCCGCCGGCCGATTGTTGGATTGCGTGATGGCTTTTGGCTTCTTGTTTGTCTTTCTCGTCGGCATTTACAACTGCGGTGTCTGCGGGAGGACGCAAACTGGCTTCTAAAGCCAAAGTAATAACTTTGCTCGGCTTAAGACTGTCATATAAGGCGAAATTTACTTTTAAAGAGCGAGCCAAGCGCCGGGCTCTTTTATGCAAACCTAAAATGCTCAAGTCGTCTATGGTGGGGTTGTGCAACAGACTGCGAATCATTTTAGCGCTATTTAAAAGTATCTTGACTTGCGTGTATTTGTGCTCGGAAGCCCACAATAAGGCCATAATTACCGCTTGGTATTGCGCTTGTGCGGTAGTAGCGATACCTATGTTTTCGGACACGAGCACGCGGCCTCCGTCTGGAGTTTCGATAACCAGACCGACGCCGGCGCTCCCCGGATTGTTGCGGGCTGTTCCGCAAGTATGTATAACTAAACCTTGTGTCACTTTGGCTTACTTGGCGTAGACTTCAGCCGCCATTTTAGGAATTGAATTAAAGCCCATAGCTTCGACTATAGCCAGTTCGTAAGTGCGCATAACTTGGCGAGTCTCTTCGGTGGGATGGTCGAAGCCGACTAAGTGGAGCATGGCATGGGCTACAAGCCAAGCGATCATATGGCGCAAACTGATTCCGTCTTCTTTAGCCTGGCGCTTAGCTGTATCTAAGCTGATTACAATTTCGCCTAAGTACAAGTGTACGTCTGGGTAAATGAGCAAAGCCGGTTCGTCTTCCCAAGCCGGAAAACTTAAGACGTCGGTGGGGGAGTTTACTTGGCGGAACTCTTTATTTAGGGCGTGAATGGCCGGATCGTCGACAATAGAAAGCTCAACTTCAAATTTGCGTTGGTCTATGGTGTCGGCACTTTCGCCTTCGCCGACCATTTTACCCAAGCACTTGAATAAACCGATTTTTTGATCGATTACGCGCACAGCCTCATAAACGGCTTGGCGATAGAAGCTCTTGGAAACTTCAGCAAAATTTTCTTTGGTTTTATTGAAAAGTTCTGTTCTTACTTTTAATGAACGTCCACGCATTTTAGGCAGCTCCTCACAGTGAAAAAACGACTACCAAAACCAACTCGGGCTGATCCGCTTTTTCGACTTTTTCGAAAAACGCTTTTTCCAGGATAATTTCTCTTGTCTCCCTAGCTAAACCCTCCCTAAGATTCTGCCTTTTTTGCTTCTACCGCTGTTTTTGCTTGGGAAACTGCAGGGGAAGCTGAAGCTGATTGAGATGCTGGGGGCGCCGAAGTTGCTGAGCGTTTACCCATAGTTTTTGAATCTGGATAAGCGACGCGATTGTGGTAATGGCTAGTAAGAGAACGCAAGATTGAAGCTTTAACCGTATTAATATCGCGCATTGAAAGAGGACATTCGTCTAACTGGTGGTTGTTAATGATGCCGCCCACGATTTTGTCGATTAAATTCTTTAAATTTTCCCTGTTAGGTACTGGCAAAGTGCGCGAGGCGGCTTCTATACCGTCGCACATCATAACGATAGCTGTCTCTTTAGACTGTGGACGCGGCCCCGGATAGCGAAAATCTTCGGCAAAAACGGGTTCATCATCTTGCATTTTAGCTTTTTGATAGAAGAAAGAGGCTAAATTTGTACCATGATGCTCAGGGATAAATTTGGCTATTTCTGGGGGTAATTTATACTTTTTGGCCATTTCTTGACCGAGCTTAACATGGGAAATTACGATCATAGCTGACAGAGCTGGAGGCAATTTGTCGTGAGGATTTTCATGGCCGGTTTGGTTTTCGACGAACATATTAGGCTGTCTCATTTTGCCTAAATCGTGATAATAGGCACCGGCTCGGCACAACATGCTGTCGGCACCTATGGCTTGAGCGGCCGCCTCGGCTAAGTTGGCTACCATAATGGAGTGCATATAGGTTCCTGGAGCTCTGTTGAGCAATTCGTGCAAAGCTGGTTCATTAGGGTTGGCTAATTCTAAGAGACGAATATGGGTAGTTACTTTGCAAGCACCTTCCAAGAAGGGCAAAGCTCCGGAGGCGATTAAAGCGGGGAGTAAACCGTTAAGTCCGCCGTAAAAGAGAGCGCAAATAGCCAGTTCTTCAAAACTGTCGCAATTGTTTAAAGCAAAGATGGCCACCACCAGCACATTTATAGCCCAGACCCAGAGCGAAGCGGTTACGACGTTCCAACGTTTGTTGGCATTTTGTACCGCTAAAGCACCAACCATACCTGTAATAAGCACAGATATAGTTGCTTCCAAGGTGTTGGTCATGATCCCCGAATAGATGCCCAGCATGCAAACGATCATCAAAGAGAGGCGTGGATCGGCCAAAATGGAAATTAACATACTGGTAAAAGCAATAGGCAACAAGTAAGGCGAAAGCATGGTCGTATAGCGGGAAATGACCATAAACGCGACGCAAAGAAAAGCCACACCAAATACTAAACGCAAATTGTTGTAGAATTGCGGAATATAAAGTCTTATATAGTAATTGGCCAAAATTTGCATGACCAACACCATGGTGCAATATATAAAGAGGGCACTCCAAGTTATGCCTTTTTTGTAGACGCCTAACGCTTCCAAAACTGGCACATCGTGTTCACCCACAATATCGCCTTCGCGAATGACAATCTGGCCGGGAATAATTGTTTTAGTAATGGGCTCTACTTTGTCACTAGCTTGAATTTTTGCTTGTTGAGTGGCATTGTAGTCGATAAATTTATTGGGAACGAGGGCTGCTCTAGCCAATTCGGCGTCTATAGAGGCGTTGGCTTCAGTGAGGCCAGGCAAAGCTCGGGCCTCTTGCTCAATGCGTTTGTAAGCTGCATCTATTTCATCTTCGCGCACGCCGGTTTGCATAACTACGCCGAGAATGTGCTCACTGTTGGTATAATATTGCTCTAAGGCCGGAACACTTGCGCTAAGCAAAGTCTTTACTGTGGCCAGTCCTAAATCTAAAGGCACTTGTGCGGAGACATCGGCTACTTCTTTATCAGTAAATTTGCCGGAAGCATGTCCTCTCTGGGCTTCGCGAATAATATTGAAAGTTTGGCTAATCTTATTTTTGCTTATTTCTAAAGATTGGGGGCTGATATTTTCAATGGAAGCAACTTGGGCAGCGGCTTGCTCCTTAGCTTTATGCCAGCGCTGTTCGTCTATAATTTGCACTGAACGTGAAGCTTTTATATCCCAGGGAGCCGGTTTGCCCACTTCGACTCTATTTATGTTAGGCAAATCGGTCACTATAAGCATAGCTACAGAAATAATATAGACAAAAATGCCGATACCTAAGCAAATGAGTTTGTTACGGTCGTGCATAGACTGTAATGTATCTTTTATCTTAGCCAAAAAAATCGCCATTATGGTACTCTCGCTCGTTGTGCTACTTCCCTATTTCTAGTCATAATCAGTAAAGCCTTGCTTTCTACTTTTGTGAGATTAAAGCTTGTTACGCAACAAGCGAAAAATTGGCTGCTGGCCAGGGGGGCGTGGAGAGCTTTTGGCTTAAGAGCATATAGAATGTTGTATGACTAAGAAAAAAGGTTTGAAATTCCGCTATGGCGAAAGTTCCAACATGAGTGAACTTCAAAACAATCCCTGCGAATGCAAAAAAGATGAATTGCTCGAGATCTTCTTGGGCGGCGACTTAGCCTCTGCTGAGACTCCGGAAAAAGCTGTAACCGATTCTGAAAAAGCTGAGCGTGAAAAGCTTGGATTAGCTAAAGTAGCTGAAGAATTGAGTGCCAACCCTAAGTCTTTAGAGGGAATTGCCTTTGAGTTGTTGGGCAATTTGCTGTTGGGTGGTGTCAGTGTGGTTGATAAAGTTGCTGAGCTGATGATGGACAAGAATCCAGCCGGCTATGTCAATGCCATATTCAAAGCTGCCGACAGATGTACTGTTCCCTACGTAAAATTTACTTTAGTCCGTGCTGTTTTCAGACGCTATCCCGGTCGCTATCGTCCTTATATCATGGCCTTAGGACGAGAGCTCATCTCTGGAACGTTTGACGAGCACACTATAGACGTTACTTTATGGCTGTTGCAAAAGTTTGGAGCTGAGTTGCTTCCCGACTTGGTTTCTTTTATGCGTGCCGACGGTCATGGCCAAGAAAAAATCAAAGTTTTAACTGACGCTGTACAGTTGTTGGGCGGAGCTGCTTTACCTGTAGTAACTGCTGCTGCTGACAGTACCGATGCCGCTCTGGCTCAGGCTGGTACCGAAGCGCTTAAACGTATCGGCCAAGTTTAATATCGCTTATTTATATAATTGTTAATTTGTATAATGGCAGCTCCAACTGGGGCTGCCCGTTTTTTTATATTGCGATAAATAGTGATGGATGTTGCATACGAGCGAATGGCCTGAAAAATGGCCTGTCGTTGAGACTCAAGGATAAGCCTTTTTTGTGGCAGATAGTAGGAAAAAAGGATATTGGGGTTGCTATTGGTGAAGTCAACCAATGACAGTATCGATAATACCTTCGTTTTTATGGAGGGCTTTTTTTATGCCTTTAACTGCTGAAGGCGGCCAGGCACGTCCCAAGCCGCTCGTAATACCTCAATATTGCAAAGGTTGCGGTCGCTGCGCGGCAGCCTGTCCTAAAAAATGTATCGCTCCTACTGGAGAAGTTAATCCGGAAACAGGTTACGTTCCGGTGTCTATAGATTATAGCAAATGTATCGGTTGTGGAATTTGCTGTAGCTCCTGCCCTGAGCCTTATGCGCTCCATCTCGATAACGTGAAATATTTTTGGGAGCTACCTGCCCAAGAGCAAGAAAATGTCAAGCATGAAAAGTTGCCTGTAGCCGAACCTGTGGCCGATAAATTTATACCTTTGCCTGACACCGAGCCTCTAATGATTAAAGGCACTTATGCTTCAGCTATTGGCGCTCTTCTGGCTGGCTGTCGCCATTTCTTTGGCTATCCTATCACGCCTTCAACCGAAGGTGCTGAGCTCATGGCCAAAATTTTGCCTCATATTCAAGGCGTTTTCATTCAAGCTGTCAGCGAAGTAGCTACTGTAAATTATATGTATGGTTGTGGCAGCGCCGGTCGTCCTTGTATGACTTTTACTTCTTCTCCTGGCTTTAGTCTTATGTTGGAAGGCATCTCGTATATGATTGGTGCCGAAGTACCTGGTGTTATTGTTAACGTCATGCGTGGTGGCCCCGGTTTGGGAAATATTGGTCCCGAACAATCTGACATAAAATTAGTTTGCCGCGGTTTGGGTCATGGCAACACTCACGCTTTGGCTTTAGCTCCCGCCGATCCTCAAGAAATGCTCGATTTAACTATGGAAGCTTTCCGCTTGGCTTTCAAATACCGCCAGCCTGTAATTATCTTGGGTGACGGTTATTTGGGACAAGTGACTAGCCAAGTGAAGTTGCCTAAACATATGGTTGAACCCGGCATTCCCGCTTGGGCTACGGCTGGCGATCGTGAGCATCGCGCCAATTTAGTTACTTCCATTAGACTTACCGAAGCCGATTTGGAAAAACTTAACCACCATCTTAATGATATTTATGCGGAAATTACCGAAAACGAGCAGCGAGCCGATTTATTTAAAACTGATGATTGTGAAGTGCTCTTTGTGGCTGCCAATACTCCAGCTCGTATGACTAAAGGAGCTATTCGCACCTTGCGGGCTCAAGGAATTAAAGCCGGTTTGTTCCGTCCTGTCAGTTTGTGGCCTTTCCCTATAAAGGCTTTGGCCCAACTTTTAAAAGAAAGACCTATTCGACGTATTGTGGTAGTGGAAGCTTCTCACGGCCAGTTGGAAGATGAAATGCGCTTAGCTTTGAGCCATGCCGGAATAACTGAACTTCCGCCTATAGCTCATGTACAACACTCCGGCGGCATTTTGCCTCAAAGTGCCGAAATAGCTCAAGTTGTGCTGGACATGGAGGTGCCGCAATGAACCACGTCTTTTATGAAACTTTTGAGCGTCACGCTCACGGCGAAGGCGTAAAAGCTCATGCTACCCATTATTGCCCCGGCTGTGGTCATGGTCTGATCCATAAATATCTGTCTGAATCTATTGCCGAATTGGGCGTTCAAGATCGCACAGTAGCCATTTCTCCTGTAGGTTGCGGCGTCTTTCTCTATTACTATATGAACGTAGGCAACGTGCAAGCTGCTCACGGTCGTGCTTCTGTGGTAGCTGCTGGCGTAAAAACGGCCCGCCCCGACTCCGTAGTGGTCGCTTACCAAGGCGATGGAGATTTAGCTTCTATCGGTTTAGCCGAAATTATTTCCGCTGCTCAAATGGGTTTGCCTATCAGTATAATTTTTGTCAATAACAGTACCTATGGAATGACTGGCGGCCAAATGGCTCCCACCACTCTAATTGGCCAAAAAATGGCCACTTGCCCGGATGGACGCACTATCTCTATGGGCTTGCCCATGAAAGTTGCGGAAATAATCGCCGGTTTAGATGGCCCTGTCTATGTAGAGCGCGTGGCTCTTTTCGACCATAAAAATAGGGTCAAGGCCAAAAAAGCTATCAAGAAAGCTTTGCAAGTACAAATAGAAGGGATTGGCTTCTCTTTTATTGAGGTCGTTTCCGAATGCCCTGTGCAAATGAAATTGGATCCAGTTAAAGCGTGCGAATGGGTACGCGATAATATGATTCCAGTTTATTCTTTGGGAGTGAAAAAAGACATCACCGAAGAGGGAAGGGAGCGACCACACATCAACCGTCCTCACTATGAAGCGGAAGGTTTGCTCAGAGAAATTGGCGCCGTCCACGAAGTTGTACCCAAATTCGCTTCTGGCTTCCCTGTCCATCTCGATCCAGAAGATATCTGTATTAAGTTTGCTGGAGCAGGTGGAGACGGCGCCCAAACGGCCGCTTTGCTACTAGCTCGCGCTGCTTTGCAAGAAGGCTTTGACTCTACCCACATTCCTAGCTATGGCCCAGAATCACGAGGCGGTACCTCTTATGCCGATGTGCATGTCGCTCTCGAAGTGCTCTCTCCGGCTGTGCCTAACCCCCAGATTTTGGTAGCTTTTAATGCTCCGAGTTTGGTAAAATTTGCTCCTACTGTGCAACCGGGCGGCATCATTATCTATGATAGTGCGGTCATTTTTGAAGTGCCACAAGTGCCTGAAGGTGTGAAGGTTTACGGCTTACCTTTTGCAGAAATCGCCCAGAATTTAGGTACGCGCATTCTGAAAAATGTAGTTTGCTTGGGCGCTTTCTGTGCCGCTACCCAAATTTTCCCCGAAGCCACTTTCTTAGAAGCTTTGAAACATGGTCTAAAGAAAGATGCCAAGATCCAGGAAATCAATCGTCAAGCTTTTGACGAGGGTGTGAAAGCTTTTCGTAAGCTTTATGGCAAGCATTCAGACTAACGCTTACTAGCTAATTTCTAGTGTAAGTATTGTAGTATGGCAAAAATTCCAAGCTCCTTATGGAGCTTGGAATTTTTTTATATAGCTAATTAAAGGTTTACTTAAAGGTAAAGCCAAATTTTCAAGAGCTGATTGGTCGGCAAGAAAGTTTGAGGTGTCTTCATTATGGATTCTGCTGCTGATAAAAAAATAAAATCCCGTGCTAAATTGCCCTCTTGGATGATTGAAGAAGAGCCAGAAGTGCAAAAAGAAGTTGTACTTTCACCCAAGACGGCGGATGCTATTCCTTCGGCAGCCGATTCTGCTGCTAATGGTGAGGATGTGCTTTTAGGAGCTCCCAAGGCTACTTACGCTGCTGAATCTGATGAGTTCTGTGCACCTTCGTCTTCCTCAGAAGCTTTGAGCGAAGTTGAGGTGCCGCCGGGCTTTGCGGCAATTGCTGATCATGAAGTAAAAATTTCTTCTCAATCTACGGAAAGCCTCTCAGACTCTAAAGCCAATGCAGAGGTTGCTAAAGAAGCGGATGCTCGAGAGAATGAAAAAGAAGCTGAAGATGATCCCAAGGTAGCCAGAATTAAAGCTGATATGGCTGAGTTGGAAAAAGTCGTCAACAGTTTAGAATTTTTGTCTTACTTAAAACCTCGTTTGAATCGTATTCGCAAAAATGGCTGTGAAATTGGCGACTTAGTGGGGCTTTATCGCATGGCTTCTCAAGTTATGCTGGAGAATATGCAACGCCAAACGGAAATAATGCAGCGCAATAAAACTGAATATGAGCGCCAAATGCGTAAGTTGCAAGAAGAAGTGCTTTTTGAGCAGTCTAGCGCCTTAGTTTCTGGCAAAGCTCCTACGAAAAAGTCCTATGCTTCTCAGCGTTTGGCCGCTGCTGCTGAGGCTGCTGGAGTGTGTGTCAGTGCCGCAACTGGAAAAAGTACTCCTACTTCTGAACCAGCAGCACCAGTAGCACCAGCTGCTGAAGCTAAAACTGAAGAAAAGGCCCCTGACGGCAATGCTATAGCTACTTTGCGTCGGCAAATGGAATATAAGGATAACCTTTTGCTCAAAGCTCGTATGGAAGCTGAAGACGCTGAAAAACGCTATGAAAAAATGGCTCAAGATGTGACCAATATTAAGGCTCGTTTGGAAAAAGACCTCAAGCTGAAGAGTCAGAAGGCCAAAGAATCTCTCTTTAATCGTTTGCTGCCAGTTTTGGATAGCTTTGACGGCGCTTTAAAGTCGTCTTCCGATACACAAGACTCTGCCAGTTTACTGGCCGGTCTGAAGCAAATTCACAGCCAGTTGCTCGATTGTTGCCAAGCTGAAGGGCTGGAAGCTGTGGAAACTGAGGGACGTCCCTTTGACCCCAACTTCCATGAAGCTATGGGTCATGTCAAAACTAACGCTGTGCCCGAGGATTGCATTTACGATGAATTGCGTCGCGGCTATACGCTTGATGGAAAGTTGCTGCGCGCTTCTATGGTACGCTTAGCCAGTCCTGATCCTGAGACTTTGCAACCTGTTCAAGCTGAAGCTAAACCTTCTGAAGCAGTGGCCACTACTGCTGAAGCGGACGCCGAATCTACTAAAGTTGATTGACAGGTTATTGCTAGTTACGCTGTGCGCAAATTGGAAAGCAAGCCAAAGATGGCAGACTAGATTGTTAAGAAAACATAACAACCTAGTCAATTTTCCGTCAAAAGGACAATATTTGGGCTATACGGCCTTTGGCGTGGCAAAGGTAAAAGCCTAGTTCTGTTGAACGGCAGAAGGGCCGTGAGCGTCTTGGTTTGTCCTTCCAGACGCGGAACTACGGTTTGTGGTGGCAAGAATTTTGGGCGCAGAGCCGATTCACCATATGCAGAGTTATTTTGACATTGGGTTTAAGTGAAGTGGCGCTGTCTCCAGAAGTTTCTGCTTTTAGGGTGAGAATATATCAAAATTATAAAAAGAACTCGGCGTTTAAACGCAGAGTTAGTGTACGCTTGTGTTCGGAGGTTCCGGAAAGAATATGGCAGGCAAGATTGTCGGTATTGACCTTGGTACGACCAACTCGGTTGTATCTATTGTTGAGGGTGGTCAACCTATTGTTATCCCCAGCGCAGAAGGGGATTACCTTTTTCCATCAGTAGTCGGTTTTTCCAAGACTGGCGAGCGTTTGGTCGGTTCTGTGGCTAAGCGCCAGGCTGTTTCCAACCCGGATCGCACAGTTATTTCTATCAAACGTTACATGGGTACCGACCATAAAACGGTAATTGACGACAAGCAGTACAGCCCTCAGGAAATATCGGCCATGATCTTGCAAAAGATTAAAGCTGATGCTGAAGCTTATTTGGGATTCCCTATCGAGCAAGCCGTCATTACAGTTCCGGCTTACTTCTCCGACTCAGAGCGCCAGGCTACTAAAGATGCTGGTACTATTGCCGGTTTGGAAGTTTTGCGTATCATCAACGAGCCTACAGCTTCTTGTATGGCCTATGGTTTGACTAAAAATGATGATTCTGCCACTGACAAAACCGAGACAGTTTTGGTATGGGACTTAGGCGGTGGAACGTTCGATGTTTCTATTGTAGAAATCGGTGGTGGTTTGGTAGAAGTAAAGGCCACAGCTGGTGACTCTCACTTAGGTGGTGACGACTGGGATCAGCGCATTATGGATTGGCTGGCTGAGGAATTTAAGAACCAGTACAATATCGACTTGCGCACCGATCGTTTGGCTATGCAACGCTTGAAAGAAGCTTCCGAAAATGCCAAAATCAAGCTCTCTAGCGACACTACCACTCGTATCAATTTACCCTTTATCGCTGCCGACGCTACTGGCCCCAAGCATCTTGATGTTGAGCTCACCCGTGTAAAATTCCAAGAACTGACTGCCGACCTGGTCGCTAGATGTGAAGAACCTGCCAAACGAGCTTTAGCCGACTCCGGTTTGGGCATTCATCAAATCGATAAGGTTTTGTTGGTCGGTGGTTCGACCCGCATGCCTGCCGTACAAGACAAGGTGCGTTCTCTCTTCAATAAAGAGCCTTCCCGCGAAATCGACCCCGACAAGGTGGTTGCTATGGGTGCAGCCATTCAAGGTGCCGTTTTAGCTGGTGAAGTGAAAGACATGGTTCTTTTGGACGTAACTTCACTCTCTTTGGGCATTGAAACTGTGGGCGGTGTCTTCACCAAATTGATTGAGCGCAACTCCCATATTCCTTGCTCCAAGACTAGGATCTTTACTACTGCAGCCGACGGCCAGACCGTAGTTGAAGTACATTGCTTGCAAGGCGAGCGCGAGTTGGCCGCTCACAACAAGTCTTTAGGCCGCTTCGAATTGCGTAATATTCCTCCGGCCCCGCGTGGCGTGCCTCAGATTGAGGTTACCTTCGATATTGACGCTAACGGTATTGTAAACGTTTCTGCCAAAGACTTAGCTACTGGTAACAAGCAAAAGATTACTATTCAATCTCCTACCAACCTTTCTCGCGAAGAAATTGACCATATGGTTAAAGAGGCTGCTGTTTACGCTGAAGAAGATGGCCGCCGTCGTGAAGAGTCTACTATTCGCAATAAGGCCAATATCGAAATCGATACTGCCGAACATACTATGCGTGACTTGGGTGAGCGCATTACTCCCGAGCATCAGAGAGCTTTGCGCGATGCCATCGACCGTTTGCGTATGTCTATGCAAGCTTTCGACTTGCCCAAGATCTCTGCCGATACAAAGGCTTTGTCCGATCAGCTCTTCAGTATTTCTACTGACGCCTACTATGCCTTGGAGACTGGCCGCGTAGGAGCTGAAGCTAAGAAGTCTGAAGAAAATCTGCAGCCAGAAGCTGAGGATGAACCCGCCGACGAAGATCTTTTCGGCTGGTTTGATAAAGAAGGATCTAAATAAAATGAAAACGGCAGCCTTCGAGCTGCCGCAGTGCATAACGTCGGCGTCGAGGACATGGCTATTTTTTACAGCGTCCTTTCGGGTCGGCGTTTTTTTGAGGAGTACCATATTTTATGGCAACAAGCATCGACTATTATGAAGTATTGAATATTTCGCGCAATGCTTCCGATCAAGAAATAAAACAAGCCTATCGCCGTTTAGTGCGCAAATATCATCCTGATGTAGCTGAAGATAAAGAAAAAGCTCAGGAGGAAATGATTAAGGTCAATGAGGCCTACGGTATTTTGTCCGACCCTGACAAACGCGCTTATTACGACAGATACGGTGAAGCTCCCGGAACTGCTTCGGCTAGTGGAGGAGAAGGAGGCTTTAGCGGTTTTGGGGGCTTTGGCGGTTTCGGCGGCTTAGGCGATATTTTTGAAAGCTTTATGAATATGGGCGGCGGCCGTGACGATCGTCAGCCCAGAAGAGGACGCGATATACGCTTAGGCGTCAAAATCAGTTTGCAAGAAGCTTATACTGGTTGCAAACGCAATATAGAGTTTACTGTGCATGAAACTTGTTTGAGTTGTCGCGGTAAGCTTACCACTGAGCCTGACGGTATAGAAGAATGTCCCACTTGTCACGGCGCTGGTCGAGTGCAAAAGCAAATTAATATTGGCTTTGGCACCGTATCTCAAGTGGTTGAGTGTCCCACTTGCGGCGGCTTAGGTAAGAAAGTTACCAAGCCTTGTCCGGAGTGCAAAGGTACCGGCTTGGTAGAAAATAAAAAGCATATTGAAATCGATATCCCGGCTGGTATAGATACTGGAAATGGCTTACGCGTGCCTGAGCAAGGAGAACCTGGAGTTAACGGCGGCCCCAGAGGCAGCGTCGTAGTTATGGTTGAAGTGGAAGATGATCCACGCTTTATTCGTGAAGGCTCCGATTTAATTTATAAAAAAGACATTACCTTTACGGAAGCGGCTTTGGGCGACAATGTCGATATCGAACAAGTTGTCGGCAAAGCGGAAAAATTGGCTATCCCTGCCGGTACACAAAGCGGCTCTACTTTCCGCATTCGCGGTCGTGGTATGCCAGAATTTGGCGGCAGCCACTTTGGCGATTTGCATGTGGTCGTCCAAGTAATTGTGCCTACCAAGCTTAACGATAAACAGAAAAAGCTTTTGCAAGAGTTTGCCCAAGCTGGCCCTCAAGAAGCAAAAGAGCCCAGTAAAGGATTTTTTAGGAGGATCCATGATGCAATCTTCGGCTAGCCTGCGCGGCCTTACTTGGCAGGAATTAGAAATAACTGGTAGTCCCGACATCGCTTGTGAGCTTGACGCTTTCCTTACTTCGTGCCAGTTGGGCGGTTGGGTGGTTGAAGCTGAAGAACCGCAGCTCTGTTGGGTAGTTTATTTGCCTTGTACTGGCAATTGGGAAGAGCGCTTCAGTAAAGTGCTCCATGGCGTTCGCGAATTGGGCGGCGATTGCCAATTCCGCAAAAATATTGTAGATGAAGATTGGGCCAATTGCTGGAAGCAATTCTATCATCCTATGCGTTTTGGACAACATATTGTTGTTTGCCCTTCCTGGGAAGAGTTTAAGCCTGAAGAAGGTGACAAAGTTATCACTTTGGATCCTGGCATGGCTTTTGGTACTGGCGCTCACGCTAGCACAGCTATGTGCTTGGAAATGCTGGAACGCGTTTATGCTAAAAACGTGCCGGATCGCATCCTTGATGTTGGTACCGGTTCTGGCATCTTGGCTATCGCCGCTCGCCTTTTGGGCACTCGTCTTATTGTGGCTTCCGACAGCGACCCTGTGGCTGTCAAAGCCGCTCGCGAAAACTTTGCAGCCAATCATTTAAACGAAGATTGCGACTTGTTTGAATATGTCGGCGTACCTTTGGAAAAAGGGTGTTTCCCTTTAGTTTGCGCCAACTTGGTTGCCTCTTTACTTTGCCGCTTGGCAGCCGATTTGGTAAAGGTCACTTTGCCTGGTGGACAGTTAGTTTTAAGTGGTATCGTCCAGGAACGAGCTGACGAAGTTATCGAGGCATTCGCCGATGAAGGCGCTGAAGTTGTCGATCGTATCGACAAAGACGATTGGGTTTGCCTTTTGGTTAAAGTAAAGTAGAGTACGAATATGCGCATAACCAGAGTTTTTTCTCCGCAAAAATTGAGCGTAGGTTTTCCCTTTGCTCTAGATAGCGATACAAGCAAGCACCTTACTCGGGTTATGCGCTTGCGTGTAGGGCAGGAATTTGTCTCTTTTGACAACTCTGGCGCCGAATTTGTTTGTCGGCTTAGCGAAATTTCTCGCCATGGTTTAGCCCAAGGCGAAGTGCTGTCAGTTTCTTTCCCCGATGTGGAGTCCGCTTGTCGCTTGCGCATTTGTCTTTCCATAGTTAAAGGCGAACGCTTTGACTGGGCGGTAGAAAAGCTGACCGAACTGGGCGTGGCCGAGATTGTACCTATCCAAACGGAGTTTACTCAAGTGATAGCTCCAGCTGACAATAAGCGTGAGCGCTGGCAGCGTCTAGCTGCTGGAGCCGCCGGTCAGAGTGGCCGAGTTATGGTGCCTGAGATAGCTGCTCCTCTGAGCTTTGCTGAAGCTTTGGAAAAGTATGCTGCAGAGGAAACGTGTATTATATTTAACTGTGGAGCTGAGCCTTTTGATCTTAAAGGCGAAGCTCTTACAGCATGTACAATTTTTATCGGTCCTGAAGGTGGCTTCTCACCTAGCGAATTACAAGCTGCTGAAGCTTGCGGCTGCCGCTTTTATAGCTTAGGCAAGCGCATTTTGCGTGTAGAGACAGCAGCTTTGGCAGCAGCCTCACGTTTGGCCATTTGATTTGGCCTTAGGTGAAAAGCACATCTCTATTTTTTTTAGCAAAAAACTCAGTCAGCTCTTGACATAAGCTGTTCTGATCGATAAAATACCTTTGTCCCGAGGGCGAATAGCTCAGTTGGCTAGAGCACCTGCGTCACATGCAGGGGGTCACAGGTTCGAGTCCTGTTCCGCCCACCATTGTAAGGGACTTAGACAAAAGAGGAATATGCGGTATGGGGGAGTGGCCTAGAGGCTTAGGGCGCTGGCCTGTCACGCCGGAGGTCGCGGGTTCGAATCCCGTCTCTCCCGCCAAATATTTTCTTCTTTTTGTCTGCCGGGGTAGCTCAGTTGGTAGAGCATGCGACTGAAAATTGCAGTGTCCCCAGTCCGAATCTGGGCCTCGGCACCACCAAAGCGGACGTAGTCCTGTTTTGAAAGAACGCAGCGGTATGGGGGAGTGGCCTAGAGGCTTAGGGCGCTGGCCTGTCACGCCGGAGGTCGCGGGTTCGAATCCCGTCTCTCCCGCCAAGTATATATGCGGATAAGAACGCTTAGCATTCGTGCTGGGCGTTTTTTTTTATGCTTTTTTATATCTTTCCGAATATAGTACTTGAGGTTAATTATTCTCCGAAGCAGGAAGCCTCTTTTTAAGCAAAGAAGGGGAAAGGGTTGTTTTTGCTAATTGATAAGATTAGTAACTAATCGGAGGAATGTTTAAAAGTGACTTTATCGAGTGGACTTAGACAGATAACCGAACACACGCCGGTTATTGCAGTAATACGTCACATCCTTAAAAAGCAGGACGCTCCTATTACAGTGCGCGATCTTACTGCTCAGGTAATAGATGCTTGGGGACGCGATTTCCCCCAGAATCCTTATGTAGATTACTGCTTAGTTTATAAATTAGCCGTCGGTATCTTAAACTGTCAGGAGAAATACGATAATTTACCTAACGGAGCTCCGATTTTCTTAGAGCGTGAGCAACCTGACAGCGATCCTATCATGGTCAATCCTCGTATGAACAGTATTGTTCTTAACGAAATTGCCGACGATTTGGCCGATATTATGCTTGTCTACAAAGAGCGCTTCTAGTCAATAGGACTTCTCTCTGGTTCTTTAGTTGTTTTGCTTTTGTAAGAATAGCTAAAATTGGGGGGATTATTAAATAAATACACGGAGGGGTCTTTATATGGATAAATTAAAAGCTTTAGATGCTGCTGTAGGGCAGATCGAAAAAGCCTTTGGTAAGGGCTCAATTATGAAATTGGGCGAAGCGGCTAGCCGTTTCGAAGTGCCAGTTATTCCTACTGGCGCTATGTCCTTAGATTTGGCTTTAGGTATTGGTGGCGTTCCTCGCGGTCGTGTTTGTGAAATCTACGGCCCGGAGTCGTCAGGCAAAACTACTTTGGCTTTACAAATTATCGCCGAAGCTCAGCGCAGCGGCGGTGTAGCTGCTTTTATCGACGTTGAGCACGCTTTGGATCCAGTTTATGCTCACAATTTGGGCGTAAATACCGACGAGCTCTATGTCTCTCAGCCGGATACTGGTGAACAAGGCTTGGAAATTGTCGAGATGTTAGTCAGATCCAATGCTGTAGATGTAGTGGTGGTAGACTCCATTGCCGCTATGGTTCCCAAGGCTGAAATTGAAGGCGACATGGGCGATTCTCATATGGGATTGCAAGCTCG
>DHKB01000025.1:56866-60810 GCA_002407045.1 Candidatus Bruticola papionis
AACCAAATTCGCGAAAAGATCGGCGTTATGTTTGGCAATCCCGAGACTACTCCGGGCGGCAGAGCCATGAAGTTCTATGCTTCTGTGCGTATGGATGTCCGCAAAGGTGATGCTATTAAGTCTGGATCTGAAAACGTCGGCCACAGGGTCAAAGTCAAAATTGTTAAAAACAAATTGGCTCCGCCTTTCAAAACTGCTGAGTTCGATATTCTGTTTGGTCGTGGTATCTCTCGCGAAGGCAGCTTGATCGATGTCGGTACGGAAAAAGGCGTTATCCAGAAAGCTGGCGCTTACTACTCTTTTGGCGATATTCGCTTAGGACAAGGACGCGATAATGCCCGCGCCTATTTGGAGCAGAATCCCGATTTGGCTGATGAAATTGACGATCAAATTAGAGAAAAACTCTTAGCTGATCGCGCTCCTGCTGAAGAAGAAGCTTCTACCGATGAGGATAGAGTGTAAGCGTGAGCTCTTCTGAGGCTGACGAACGCACCTTTCTCGAGCGGGCTTTGCACATGCTTTCTTTGCGGGATCACTCTTGCCAAGAGCTTAGGCAAAAGTTAGTTTCGCGAGGTTGCTCGCTCGAGATGGCGCAGCGCATTATAGAGCGCTGTTTGGGGTGGAAATATCTTGACGATGAACGTTATGCAGAGCGTTTCGTCAAGACTAAAGCTATGGGGGGCTGGGGTAGTAGGCGTATTTATGGTGAGTTGCTTCGGCGTGGTGTAGAAGCTGGAGTAGCTCGTCTAGCCTGTGCCTCTATTCAGGAAGATGGAGAAAGTGAGCTAGCTTCGGCTTTGGAATTGGCGGCCAAGAAGGCTGCTTGTGGTCGTAGTTATGCTGCTATTTGCCGCTTTTTGGCTTCCCGCGGTTTCCCCGTTGAAATAGTATTAAAGGCTGCCGCTCAGGCTTCTAAGCAAGAGCCCTTGGAAGAGTAGGGAGTCTACAATACTTTTAGATACTGAGAAGTCGGCTCTTAAGGGCAGGGGAGGGCCGACTTTTTCTTTTTCTCTTATTCTAGATAGAGAATATCTGCTTAAGGAACGCCTTGGAGGCGTTTTGCCGTGTTTAAATAGGTCATTTGTTTTATTAGGTTGCTCGGAACATGCCTTATATTGGCACTGTCAATTCGGCGGGCAATCATAGAGAAGGAAGTTATATTTGTTATGCCGGCTATGTTAACCGTTTTAGATCAACTAATGGTTATTGTGGCTAGTTTACTGTTTTTGGCTGTTGGATGGGCAATTGGAGTTAGAATAGAGATCCGCAGACAGCAAGCGGCAAAGTTAGCGGCTGATGATATTAGGGCAGAGGCAGAGCATTATGCCGACTCTGTAAAAAAAGAGCGCATTCAGGAAGCTTCGGATACTATTGATAAGATGCGTGCCGAGGCTAAACGTGAAGCTGAGGAAAATCGTTTAGCTCAGCAAAGAACTAAAGAAGAACTTGATAAGCGTGAAAGCAATTTAGAAGTAAAAGAGCGTCAGCTTATTGAGCGTGAGCGTGTGTTGGCCAACCAACAAGGCCATCTCGATTCTAAAGAAGAGCGTTTGTCGGCTTTAGAGTCAGAACTTGCTGATCGTAATCAGGCTCTATCAGAAGGAGAGAGCGCTTTGCAAGCTTCTTTAGAGCGTCAAGCTGGTATGACTGGTGAAGAAGCTAAAGTGGCTCTTTTTGAAAAAATTGAAAATGAAAATCGTTTGGCTTTAGCTCGTCGTGTGCGTCAAGCCGAATTAGCAGCCAAAGAAGACGCCGCTCGTAAAGCTAGGCGCATTATCACTTTGGCTATCCAAAAATATGCTTCTGAGCAAGTTGTCGAATCGACAATCAATGTGGTAAATCTGCCTTCGGAAGAGATGAAAGGGCGCATTATCGGTCGTGAAGGGCGCAATATTCGCTTAATCGAGAATTTGACCGGTGTCGATCTTATAGTTGATGATACTCCGGAAACGGTATTGCTATCTTGCTTCGATCCCGTAAGACGCGAACTCTCTCGCCGTGCTGTGGAAAAGCTGGTTGCCGATGGTCGTATTCGTCCTACTAAAATTGAAGAAGTCGTAGCCGCTTCGAAAAGTGAACTTGACGAAATGATTACCAATGCTGGCGATAAAGCGGCTTTGGAAGCTGGCGTTATTGGTCTCGATCCCGAGCTTATTCGCATGCTTGGCCGTTTGAGTTTCCGTACTTCTTATGGCCAAAATATGCTGAAGCACTCTTTGGAAGTTAGCTTCTTAGCTGCGCAAATGGCTGCTGAGTTAGGAGCTGATGTCCAAGTGGCTATGAGGGCCGGCTTGTTGCACGATATAGGTAAAGCTGTGACTGGCACTATGGAGGGGCCTCACGCTATTGTGGGCGGCCGCTATTGCGAAAAGTATGGCGAAAGTCCGCAAGTAGTTCACTGTGTGGAAGCTCACCACGAAGATGTGGAGCAAAAAACTATCGAGGCTATGTTAGTGCAAGCTGCTGACGCTATTTCGGCTGCTCGTCCTGGAGCCAGACGCGAAAATGTGGAAGATTATCTCAAGCGTTTGGAAAATATTGAAAAGATTGGTCACAGCTTTGAAGGTGTCGATCAAGTTTACGCTGTGCAAGCCGGCCGAGAAGTGCGTGTCTTTGTCAACCCTAGCGTCGTTGACGATCTGGAGGCGGCCCGCTTAGCCAACAAGATCGCCACCCGCATAGATGAAGAAATTAAGTCGCCCGGCATGGTTTTGGTAACTGTGGTGCGCGAAAGCCGCCATCAAGCTAAAGTGCCCTAAATTGCGAAGTTAGGTTCTGCCTTTTTTCGCTTTCAAGACGTACGCCAATTCGGCTGCGGGTGGCTGCCCATAGTCTACTGGGCAAAACCTAGACAAGGAGCCAAGTTTACGCATATGAGACGGATTTACACTTTTTTCTTAACTTTGTGTTTATTGCTAAGTTGCTCTGGCGTGGTTTTTGCCCAGCATGTTAGCGCGGTGCAAGAATATCAGCAAGCTCGCACTTATGCTTCCGGTAAGCATTGGAAAGAGGCGCTGCCTTTTTTGGAGCGAGCTTTAAAAATTGATCCTGGTTATGCCGACGCTCTTTACATGAAAGCTATTTGCCATATGTCTTTGGAAGAGTATGACAAAGCTGTGCCTCTTCTGAAGCGGCTTACTGGTTTGCGTCCCGAATTTGTCAATGGTTGGGGCTTGCTCAGTCAGTGTTATGTTCAGCTCAATCAGCTGGATAAGGCCAAGAGTGCTATTGGCGAATTGAGCAAAGCGCCGGGCGGCGGGCCGGAATCTCGTTATATGTCTGGCGTACTTTACTGGATCAAAGGCGACTTAACCAAAGCTGAATCGGAATGGCTCGAAGCTATCCGCCTGCGCCCAGAAATGGCCAAAGCCCATTACAATTTAGGTATACTCTATCGCTTAAAAGGTGACCGTGTACGCGCTTCTTCTTTCCTTAATGACGCTGTACGCCACAACCCAGATAATCCCAACTATCGTTTAGGCTTGGGCATTTTGCAATATGAAATGGGTCACAAAGTGAATGGCGCAGGCAACTTAGATAAAGTGCGTGCCCAAATGGAACGTACCGATTTGTCTGCCTTGGCTTTAGCCTACCAAATGTACGTCAACAAGCGCTACGAAGCAGCCGAAAAGGCGGCGGCCCGAGCTTATAAAGAAAACGGTGAACTTACTGAAGCTTATCTTCTGCGCGGCAAATGTTTACTTGAGCTTGGCCAAGATAAAGAAGCCAAAGAAATGTTCCTTAAAGTAACCAAAATGGATAAAAACATTAAGGAAGCCAAGCAAGCTTTAGATAAAATTGCCGCCAAAGAAAAGGCGGCCCGGGAGAAGGCTGAGCGTGAAAAAGCCGAGGCTGAAGCTAAAGCCAAGGCTGCTCAAGCTGCCGAACCAGGGAATGTAGCCGCGCCTACAGCTGAACCTGCCCAAGGCGCGGCTAACGAAAGC
>DHKB01000036.1 GCA_002407045.1 Candidatus Bruticola papionis
TCAGGCTCGAACTGACCGAGCTTGCAGCTCGGCCAATATTCTTTGCCTTCAATCGCCACTGTCTCCGCCTGTTGGTTAAAAACTACGCTCGCGTGTGTACCACGCAAAAGAAATTGCTTTTGTAAATTAGCAATAAATTACAAGAAACCAAGCTTAATTTGATCTGATTCGCGTTTGGCTTTGTTGAGAGGATTTAATTCTGGATGTAAGGCAAATACGCCGGCTAGAACACGTAAACAAGCGCGATCTTGTTGGCGTTGCTTATAGGCATCATGTGAAGCCGTACCGTCTATACTTTGGGCATAGTTGTCTTTATCGATTAGTTGTACTTCAAGAGGGAAGAGAACACGAATTTCCTGTTCGGCGACAGGGCCTTCCAATTCTTGGAGCAAACCTTCAAGATCTGGCCCTAAATGATATTTCTCCAATTGCGTGCGCAACCGTCTAGCTTTGAAGAAACCAGGATTTTCTAATTTTACCAACTCTTGGACGGTAAATTGCAAAGATTTATAATCAGAACTAGAGAGCGGATTGTAAGTTTTCTTTTCCACTTCCATAGTTGCTTGCTCTTGAGGCGAAATAGTAGCCAATTTGTCAGCCAATTGAGCTAATTTTTTTCCCTTTTCGGCAAAATCGGTTTCTCTTTCGCTATCTAAAAGTTCGGCGAAGAGAGCTTGGCATTTTTCCAAATCTAAAATAGTATTGCGGCTGCGACCGGGAGTAAGGTTGGCGAACATAATAACATTATGAATATAGAGATAATAAAGAGTGCGCAATACATCTAATTTTGTGTAGGTAACTAACTTTACACCTAAGCGATCATGGATCTTTTCGGCCACGTTTTTGGGCTTGTGAAGCAGCTTCATAATTAAGCTGTCACGGCTTTTCTCTTCTTTATAAAAAACTCCGAAAAGAGGAATAGTATCTCCACCGGAGCCTAAATATACTTGCCCATTGATTTCGGTAATGTTTTGCCGGAATTTATCTAGAATTTGCCTCTTTATTTCCGGAAAAAATTCGGCTCGCATAGTGTTATCTAAATGATGGATGGTGTGCATGACACGCAAAATGGCGCAAGACCAGGCTTGGCGTTCGGTAGTGCGTGGGGCTGAAGCCCAAATGAGTAAATCGCGCACATCGTTAAGGCGTTCTATCTCTGCTGGAATGGTGAAATAAGTAGGACAAGCGCTGTGACCATGTACAAAATATGATTTTATGAAACGAATAGCTTCGGCGAAAATTTCGTCTACTGTTTCGCGATCTTCTTTATTGTTATAATCGTAGCCATAATTAAAAAGGAATTTGTGAGCTTGCGAGCGCTCTTCTACAGTGAGAGCACTTAAATCGATAGGGGACTTACCCTCTAACAAAAAGTCGATAATATCCCAAGAAAATTCTTGGCGAATGCGCTGCTTTTCGGCGTTAACTTGGGGGAAAGTATGCTCTATCGAATTGAAGTCCATTTTTTCACCTAAAATATCTCGATATAGTTGGTCTTATAAATTGGCTTACTGACGAGGATGACTCTTGTCGTAGACGCCGCGCATAGTTACTCTTGATAAGTTTGTATAAACTTGGGTTGTAGAAAGACTAGCATGGCCCAAAAGCTCTTTTATAGTAACTAAATCGGCGCCACCTTCCAGTAAATGGGTAGCGAAAGAATGGCGCATAGTGTGCGGAGAAGCATTTTTAAATACGCCGGCTTCCTCTTTTAATTTATCAAAGAGAATTTCGACAGCACGGCGCGATAAACGACTGTAAAATCTGTTGAGGAATATAGCGGAATCTTTAGTGTTGGGACGAGCTTCCAAATAAGCTTTTATAGCATCTATAGAACTTTGATTCATAAAGACGATACGCTGTTTGTTACCTTTACCAGTAATGCGTATCGAATAATCGTCAAAATTTAGGTCAGATAAATTTAAGCTGGTAAGTTCGGCTAAACGCATACCTGTAGCATAAAACAGCTCCAAAATAGCTGTATTGCGGTAGGCTTTCCAATCTCCACCTGGATCGGACTGACTGTGGGCATAGGCCAATATTCTGCTTACGTCATCTTGGCTGAGCACTTTAGGCAAGACGCGTCCCTCTTTGACGCTTTTAAACTTGTCCATAGGTGAATCGGGAATATAACCATACAATTCCAAAAAGCTGAAATAACTTTTCAAGCAAGCAATTTTGCGATTTAAACTGGAAGCTTCATAATTGTGATTGAGCTTGAGATCGGCCAAAAAATCACTAATTGTATTTATATCGATAGCTTCTAAAGTAAGTCCGTCTTCGAAGAGAGGCTGGAAATACTTCAAAAAGATAGTCAAATCATCGTGATATTCAATAACGGTGCGCTTAGCTAAGTTGCGCTCTACAGTAATGTAGCGCACAAAATCATCTATATACCAATTGCGCGCTTTTTCTAAACTAGCTTGAGACGATTTTGAACGCTCAGAAGCTCGGCCGGTTTGCTCAGTCATATTCACAAAATCCTCACTTTAGCAGTTGCAAAAAGCTTTAAAATTATACCATAGCTGCAGAAACTTGGGAAGAAAGGGCTATTTTTTGTTGTACTTTTTAAAATAGAACGGCCTGCTCCTGAATAGGATGATTCGCTTCTAAAAGTTGCTTAATGGGAGCAAAAGTGCGCCGATGGTAGGGGCAAGGGCCAAATTTATGCAACGCTTGCATATGGGCAGCAGTACCGTAGCCTTTATTTTCTTTAAATTGATATTGTGGCCACTGGCTATGGGCTTCGTCCAGTAAATGATCTCGGTGTACTTTAGCAATAATAGAAGAAGCGGCAATAGCTGGAATGCGGGCATCACCTTTAATAATGGCAACTTGAGGCACAGGGCAAGAAGCCATTTCGGAGCGCCCATCTATGAAGACAAACTGAGCCTTAGGATTTAGCTCATCTAAGCAACGGTGCATAGCTAAAAGTGAGGTACTGTTAATATTATTGATTTTGTCCAATTCGGCTAAGGATATTTCACAAATAGACCAATGGGTAGTTTTTTTGATCCAAGGAACTAACAATTCGCGTACTTCTTCACTGAGCTTTTTAGAGTCGTTGAGGCCGGGAATCCAAGTGTGATTAGGCAAAATAACAGAGGCAGCCACCAAAGGGCCAGCCAAAGGGCCGCGTCCTACTTCATCACAGCCTGCACCACTATTTATAGGCCAAAAACTTTCCTGAAAAGCATACATTTGCTCAAGGCGTTCTTTTTCTTTTATAAGCCAAGTTTTAGCTTGGGGCAGAATTTCGAGGCTCTCTTCGTAAGAGGCTCCTACAGGCAAGTTTTGCAAAACGTAATGTAAAGAAATGCGCACTACTATATCGCTCTTTCGTTATATATAGCCTTAGGGAGGCTTTTAGCTCTAAGAAAAAAACGCCGCTTTTCCTTGGCGAGGTAAAACGGCGGATACTTACGTCGATAATTAAGATTGCTTCAAATTTTAGGCTTGTTCAGCTTGGACTTCAATTGGAGGAGCGGTCTCTAAAGTAACGGGGCCAACTTCGCCTTGCGCAAAAGCTTTCAACACAAAACGGGCACAACGAGGTAAGTCGGCTTCTTGACCATTTAAGGAGAAGTTTTTGGCCTGAGCTAGCTCTACTAGCATTTGTTCCGGAACAAGGTGTTCTTGGCTTTTCCATTGTTCAGTTAAGCTAGCCGGAACTACATTTTTGACTTTGCGTTTAGCCCATAAACGCTCCAACAATAAGCCACCTACCATTTCCAAAGGAATAGCGTCGTGGCGCACACAACTAGCTGCAGCTAGAGCTGTCAGGGTTTCAACCGTATCTATGCGAGGGTAGAGGATGCCTGGAGAGTCTAATATTTGCCAATGGTTGGGAACAGCTACCCACTGGCTGCCTCTAGTTACTCCTGGCTTAGCTCCAGTTTTGGCACGAGTAGCACCAGCTAATCTATTGAGCAAAGACGATTTCCCTACGTTTGGTATGCCTGCCACTACTAAGCGTGGATCGCGAGGACGTAAACCTTTAGCGCGGCGTTTCTCTTCTACGCTGCGACGCAAGCGGGCAATAGCTCCTTCCAAGGGACCAGCCCCTTTGCCTGCAGTAGAACGCATAGCTACGGCAGCCAAATTGTTAGCTTTAAACCAAGCTAGCCATTTCTTCGTTTCTGCTTCTTCGGCTAAGTCTGTCTTGTTCAATACGAAGATGAGTTCTTTGTGCTTGCGTTGCAACAACTCTTCCAAATCTGGCTGCCGGGAAGATGCAGGTATGCGAGCATCCATTACCAGAAGGACGATATCTGCCAAGTTTAGGCTCTCTTCCAACTGCCGTAAGGCTTTACGCATATGGCCGGGAAACCAGGAAAAGCCTCTCTGTTTCTGTGCGGAAGTGTTTTCTTCCATGGAGCAAATCCTCTCTTGATCTTATCTTTTACCAACTAGCTGCAACTATAACTACTTCAGTAAACCTACGCGAGAAACAGGCCAGAAGATAACAAAAGCTTTACCGACAATATTTTCTAGTGGCAGCGGGCCCCAATATCTAGAATCATCCGAATTGTTGCGATTATCACCCATTACGAATATATGACCTTTGGGGACTCGGTAAGCAGGGAAATCTGCCTCTATAGGTTCTTTTATAAAAGGCTCATCCTGAGGAATGCCATTTAAGTAAAGTACCCCATTGGCTACTTCTACTACATCATTTTCTAAAGCAACTACACGTTTAATAAAATCGGTATTAGCTGGATCCTTTACGTGTGGAGGATGGAAAACGATAATTTCGCCACGGGAGGGTTGGGCCATTTTATAAACAAAACGATTAACCAAAATGTAATCGTTTACTTTTAGAGTGGGTAGCATCGATTCTGAAGGAATGTAGAAGCTGCGGGCCACGTAAGTAATAATCAATATTGCCATAACGCCAGCTACTATGAAAGAATCGAGATACTCTTTTATTACACTTTTCCAAGTGGCAGAAATTTTCTTACTAAATACGGTAATCGCTAGTCTGATAGCAACTAAAAGGTAAAGTATATAAAGTAACAGCCCTTCTTTCATTGGAGAAACCTTCACTCATATTTGACTGCTTGCAAAGCAAGGCTTCGCCTATAAAACAAAAACACCCTGCGGCTAATTTTTTAGCTATGCAGAGTGCTTGTTCATTGGCTTGAGCCTTACTTCGCAAAAAAATACCGCAGCGAACGGCGGGAAAATTCTCTCCACTCTCTGCGGCATTGATGTTGGCAAAACTTGGCAATCCCTACCAGAATGTGGGGGAATTAGCGGTTTACACGTCTCTCTTTTACGCGAGCCTTCTTACCAACGAGGTCGCGGAGGTAGAACAAACGAGCGCGGCGTACGGCGCCGTGACGGATAACTTCTACTCTGTCTAAGCGGGGGCTGTGCACCAAAATGGTTCTCTCTACGCCAACACCGCCGGAAATTTTACGAAGAGTGAAACTCTCTTTAAGACCGGAGTTGCCTCTCTTGATGCAAACGCCTTCGAAAGCCTGGAAGCGCTCTTTTCCGCCTTCGATAACCTTCAGCCAAGCCTTTACGGTGTCGCCAGGGCCAAAGCTGGGAAATTCTTCTTTCATTTGCTCGCGCTCAATACTCTTGATCAGATCCATGGTGGATATCCTTCTCTTAACGAATCTTGCTTGCCTCTGGGGGATACTATCCCTGTTGGCTATAGCCTGCTCACAATTGACACTCCCCACGGCTGAAACCAGGGGGATTCTTGGCTCAACGAATGGCACCGCTTCCTCTTCTCTCGTGGGGGAAGCTGACCGGCCACTCTCCTCAAGCGTAGATTCCCGTGTGTCTCACGGTACTCGCCGAGCGGGTTCAACGCTGACTAAATACGTCCTGCTAACCCTATCCGTATCAAGACGGTAGATTCAAGCTGACTAAAAACAGCCTACAGCAGAACTCGAATATTTTACCAGACGGGCCTAAAAAAATCAATAGCTAGGCCCTTCAGTACAGGCGAAACTGTCGAGGCAGCAGAGAGGAGTCTAAAAGGAACTTTCCTCCTTTTATCGCTCCGCTGACATATTATGTAACTAAGGAACGCGCTCCCTTCATAAAGTTAGGAACTTCCTGCTTCTACGAGAACAGCATTGCCAATCTAGGAAAAGCAACGAGTTGCTAAACTCTCCACAGGCGTAAATTTCCGTGCGCCCCACGGTATTGTTTTATAATCTGGGGAACTAACTAAGGGAAGAAGCTAAGAACTCTTGCTCTTCTGGAGTTAGCTTATGGCCTTCCAGTAAATCTGGACGTTTGCGAGCTGTATTTAAAAGAGCTTGTTGACGTCTCCATTGGGCAATTCTCTTATGATCTCCGCTGGTAAGTACCGAAGGAACTTCCATACCCTGATAATTCAGAGGCCTTGTATAATATGGATAGTCCAAAATTCCAGTACTGAATGATTCATTTTTAGCTGAGTCGGCGTCTATAACACCCGGAACCAGTCTTATAATTGCATCAGCTACAACCATAGCAGCCAACTCGCCACCAGAAATGACAAAATCTCCCAAGGAAATTTCTTCATCTACATATTTTTGTAAAATGCGCTCGTCTATGCCTTCGTAGTGACCACAAATCATAATAATATGCTTATGAGAATAGGTCAGCTCTTCGACTTTTTTCTGAGTTAATCTCTGTCCTTGGGGGGAGAGGTAAATTATGTGAGCTCCTTCGGCTGACTTGGGAATATTATCTATGGCTCGACCCAAAGGCTCGGGTTGCATAACCATACCGCTGCCACCTCCGTAGGGAACATCATCTGTCTGAAAATGGCGTCCAGTTCCGTAGGCACGCAAATCAACCAATCCCAGCTCTACGAGATCGCGCTTTTGAGCACGAGCCGGAATACTAGTATAAAGCGGAGCAAACATCTCGGGAAAAAGGGTTATAATATCCAGGCGCATTTAAGCTTCCTCTTCAGGGAGTTCGACCAGAAGGCAGCCGTTATCCAAGTCTACTTTTTTTATAAAACGCTCTACAGCCGGTACTACTAGCTCATGGCCTTTTTCGTCACGCACAGCGTACTGATCGCAACCAGGATAAGAGTAAATATCGAAGATACGACCTCGGCACACGTTGTGCTGATCGATAACTTTCAGTCCTTTTAACTGGAAATGCCAATATTCGCCCTCTTCCAAAGGAACTAAATTATCTGGGGTTACGCTGATTGACCAATCGCGATAATGGGCGACCTCTTCTGGAGAATCGATACCACTAAGCTTCAACAAAATATAATTTTGATGAAAACGCGAACTTTGCAAAGTATGACGGCTGTACTCTCCGTTTTTGGCAACTAAGTAAACTTCCTTAGTTTTTTTAAAGCGCTCCGGAAAATCTGTTAAAATACGAGCTTTTATTTCGCCTCGTACTCCAAAAGAAGTTAAAACAGAAGCGATAGCCACAAATTCTTGGGGCCTGAGTCCTTTGGTCTGCTGTTCCTGCATACTAAACCTATCAGAAAAGAAAAAAACCGGCGGCACAAGTCTTATGGCGCCGGTTTTACCAACTAGATTATTTCCACCATAACCCGTTTGCCTTCACGAGTTCCTGCAGCTTTTACGAGCGTACGGATCGCTTGGGCGGTTTTACCCTGCCGACCTATAACCTTGCCCATATCTTCCGGAGCCACTCTCAACTCTAAGATGGTTGAGCGCTCTCCCTGAAGTTCACGGACTTCAACTTGATCGGGACAATCGACGAGTTGGCGGGCCAGATACTCCAGCAAGCCTTTCATGGCGACTCTCCTCTCCTCAACAAAAACTCTTACTTTGTAGTAAAAGGAGTGGGGAAAATACTAGGCTTCGGGAGCAGCTTCTTCCTTAGCCTCTGCAGCCTTAGGAGTGGGATAAACGTAATCGGTACCGTAGAATTCCTTCCACAAACCGCTGCTTACGAGCAAGCCGCGGACGGAGTCGGTAGGCTGGGCGCCGTTAGAGAGCCAGGCCTTAACGCGGTCGGATTTCATAACGACTGTGGGGGGATTGGTGCGAGGGTTGTAGTGCCCAAGAATCTCAATGAAACGACCGTCGCGGGGACATCTAGCGTCAGCAGCTACGATGCGGTAGCTAGCCTGTTTCTTGCGTCCTACTCTACGAAGTCTAATGCGTACCATTGATGGGGTGCCTCCTGTGGTGATTATCTGCTATTAGCAATTGTTAGTGAAATTTCAGCACTCTCCCGGCGGAAGTCAAGAGTCTGTGCTCGGCGAAGAATTTTCGCTCTTAAACCCGCCGAATTATCTTTTCCGAAGTGAAAGACTATTTCGACAGAAACACTTATGAGCGCTTTTGCTGAAGCGCTAAAACTTGTGCTGCATAAGACCGGCAGAGAAGGAACCGGCCTTAGAGGCAGTCTTAGAAGGGAAGCTTAAAGAAGCCCAGCTTCCTGCCTTTCTTGCCCTTAGCTAAACCGCCTATGCTCTTCATGAACTTTCTCAGTTCGTTGTATTGCTTGAGAATGGCATTAACGGCGGCTACGTCGCTGCCAGAGCCTTTGGCTACGCGACGCTTGCGGGAGGCATCGAGAATCTCGGGGTTGCGCCTCTCTTTAGGGGTCATAGAAAGAATAATAGACTCGACGCGTCTAATTTCCTTCTCGCCGATGGGAATATCATCTAAAGCGCGGCCCACTCCAGGCAACATTTTGATAATATCTTTAATCGGGCCCATGCGGCGAATTTGCTGCATCTGATCTAAGAGATCGTTTAAGTCGAATTTGTTCTGTTTAAGTCTTTCGGAAAGCTCCTGAGCTTTTTCTTTATCCAGAGTTTGTTCGGCTTTTTCTATAAGGCTGAGAACATCGCCCATGCCTAAAATTCGACCGGCCATACGGTCGGGATGGAAGGGCTCCAAGCCGCTGAGTCTTTCGCTGGTACCCACGAACTTAAGGGGAGCACCGGTGACCTTGCGTACAGAAATGGCCGCGCCGCCGCGGGCATCTCCATCCAACTTAGTCATAATCACGCCGGTAATGCCCAAAAGCTCGTTAAAATCACGAGCTACATTGACGGCATCCTGACCGGTCATAGCGTCAACTACCAACAAGATCTCATCTGGAGATACGGCGTCGCGCTGCTTCTTAAGCTCTTCCATCAACTCGCTGTCGATATTCAAGCGACCGGCGGTGTCGACAATGACCACATCCCTGCCTAAATCTTTAGCTTTAGCTACAGCCTCAGAAGTAATTTCTACCGGATCTTGGCAGCCTTCAAGCTTAAAAACTGGAACGCTGATTTGCTTGGCTAAAACTTCAAGCTGCTGAATAGCCGCTGGCCTGTATACGTCGGTGGCAGCCAGCAGAGGATGATGGCCTGAGCCTCTTAAGTAGGAAGCTAACTTGGCCGCGCTGGTAGTTTTACCGGCACCATTGAGGCCGCAAACCATAAAAACGGTGGGGGCCTTGGAGGCAAAAGTGAGTTTGGCCGCTTCGCCGCCCATGAGAGAAATGAGCTCGTCGCGTACGTATCTGATTACTTGCTGGGCCGGAGTCATGCTCTTAATGAGCTCTTCACCGACTGCACGCTCACGGATGTTGGAAATAAACTCTTTTACCACAGGAAGACTTACGTCAGCTTCCAGGAGAGCGCGGCGCACTTCCCGCAGAGCTTCGTTTACGTCTTCTTCTGACAGCTTTCCGCGACCTGATATCTTCTTAAAAATGTCATTGAGTCGCTCTGAAAGAGATTCAAACATAACCTAATGAGCTTGCCTCACTTTTTCCGGTGTTTCGCGATTGCTTGGACTGTCTCGCTTATTCTTTGTTCAATTTGACTCGCATTCTGTCCCTTGTAGGTATGAAAAATGTAAGCTTCTGAACAATGTGACATATTATATACTTTATGCAATTCTTCGTCAATAACTAAGCAATTTTTCACTATACTTTGCCGTACTTTTTTATTCTCTTTAGCTGCATTCTTTTGTTACTGCCGGTTTAAATGTATGCTCTTTTTAAGGCCAGGCTGTGAATTGCTTGTAGCGGTTTGCGAGGCAGGAAGTAGGCCGTAAAACGTGAAAAGCAAAGAGCCCAATTTTTCGTATCTCTAAGTTTTGCCGTGTACGGATCTTTCGCTTTTTGCTTTGGCTACCTTTTGCTGGTAGTTGGGCATAGCTATTTCCGGCGGTCTGGGGGGCGGCTTGGCCCCAACTACAGTAAGGTTTATTTAATTTATGTATAAAGAAATTTTAATATCTATCGACGACCGCGAGGGGAGAGCGGTTGTACTTGAAGATGGACGCCCCATGGAAATTCTCATAGCCCGTGAAGAACGCCAGGTCGGCAGTATCTTTAAAGGCAGAGTCTCCGACGTTTTGCCCGGTATGAATGCCGCTTTTGTCGACATCGGTTTGGAGCGCAATGCCTTTTTGTGCGCCAATGATGCTGTGGCCGGTTTAAGCGAAGGCGAGAATGGCTTTACCAAGCCTACTATCGCCGAAATTGTACGTCCCAATCAAGAAACTTTGGTGCAAGTAGTCAAAGAGGCTATTGGCACTAAAGGCGCTCGCATTACTTCTTACATAACTTTGCCTGGTCGCTACTTGGTGCTATTCCCTTCAGCTCAGTATGTTGGCGTTTCTCGCCGCATTTCTACTGAAGAAGAGCGTAACCGCTTGCGCCATATAGCCGACGAGCTTCGTCCTGAAGGTATGGGCGTGGTGGTGCGTACAGCTGCTGAAGGCCACGATCGCGACGAACTGAAAATGGACTTAGATTATTTGGTCAAAGTTTGGAATAAAGTTCAGGCCAAAGCTAAAACTTGCCACGCTCCAGCTTTAGTCCACCAAGAGCTCGACTTAGTAGACAAGATTTTACGCGATCTCTTCACTGAAGAAGTGGATCGTTTAGTTATTGATAATCGCCAAGAATACTTAAATATGCGTGAGCGCTTGGAACATAGTTCTCCAGAGCTCTTGGAAAAAGTTCACTTGTACACCGATACTTATCCTTTATTCGATATGTACAAGATCGAACAAGAAATTGACAATGCTCTGTCAAGGCGTGTTTGGCTTTCTTCCGGCGGTTATTTAATTGTTGACCGTACCGAAGCCCTTTGGGTTATCGACGTCAATACTGGTAAGTTTATTGGCAAGAACAACTTGGCTGAGACGATTTTGCGCACCAATTTGGAAGCTTGTAAAGAAATTTGCCGTCAGCTGCGCTTGCGTGATATGGCTGGCATCATCATTGTCGACTTTATCGACATGGATAGTTCCGAAGATCAGCGCAAGATTTTGGAAACTTTGGGCGATGAACTTAAGAAGGATCGCACTCGCACTCACTTAGTCAGTATGACCGAGCTTGGTTTGGTACAAATTACCCGTAAGCGAGAGGGTAAAGATTTGGATGGCATCATGCGTGATGTTTGTCCCATTTGTCACGGTCGAGGCAAGGTGCTTTCTCCTAAATCTGTAGCTTTGAGAGCTCGTCGCAATTTGTTGCGAGAAATGAGTGGAGTTGTCAAGCCCGAAGCTGCTGTCGTCACTTTGTCTCCTGCAGCCGCTTATCAGTTTGTCGGCCCCAATGGTTCTGAAGTGGAACAGATAGCTCGAGAAACCGATTCTGTTATTATCGTACGAGCTTCAGACAGTATTCATCCTGAACACTTCAATGTGACTTGTGCAGAGAAAGCTTCTTCTTTGGACTTTACACCTTTGGCCTGTGGTCAACAAGCTAGGGTGTTACTGTTAGATGGTCATATTTCTGATAATAGCAATTCAGCTTTGGCCATTATTGATGGCTGTCTGGTTGAAGTGGCCAATGCCTCTGATCGCGTAGGCAAGGAAGTTGTCGTACGCATAGTTAAGGCTGGACTTTATATCAGTTATGCTGAGATTGTCCACTTATAGGCGCTTTTAATTATTCTAAACACGGCAGGGAAGCGAGGAAGCTATATTGGTGTTTGGACTGAAATTGCAAAAACTGAAGAATTTGCCAGCTTGTAAAAAGTTGGCTTTCCTAGCGTTACTAATTCCTGTTCTGTGTTTGGCTGCGGCTTGTTCAGCTCCGGAAGTTCCTATCAATCAGAAAACCGATGAAAAGTTCGTTCCGCCTCCAGATATAAGCCGCCGTCCTTTTGTAATAGCCAGCGAGTTTCTCGAAAATGTTAAAGCCAAGAAATACAAGGAAGCCTATGCTGCTTTAAGTGTAGACGCTAAAATGAGAGTAAATCTCAAAGGCTTTGAGGAAGGACTAGAGCGTTATTTCTCTATGGCTTCTACTAAGAGCGTTTACGTTACTAGAGTTGTTGTCGATGAGCGCGTTTCTGGCGATTCGGCTATTATAAAAGTGGCAGATACCAAATATCCCGACGCTCCTCCTTGGATCTGGGAATTTGAAAATACCAGAGCCGGTTGGAAGATTCGCTCTTTAGATTTGCCTCCGCTCTTTATTTATAAAGCTAAAGAAGTGCCTACTCTAAAGTAGTTGATAAATAGATAAGTGCAAACAGCCTGCCTCCTAGCCTGCAAAACTTAGCTAGAAGGCAGGCTGTTATTATTTAGCAAGAGCGATAGCTTATTTATTCTCGGAACGAGTTTCGCTGTGGAGTTGAAAATCTGGATCTATTGCTTTTGAAGATGTTGTTAGTTCTGAAGCAGACGGAAGTGAAACTGGCTTCGTCTGGGGCTGAGCAAAATTTGTCTGATTAGCTATTTGGGGAGAATTTGATTTGACATCTTCCAAATTGACTGCGCTATTATAAGCTTTTTTTAGAGATCCTAAAGCTTCGCCCAAAGCACGTCCTATTTCTGGAAGTTTTTGCGGGCCAAAAAGCAATAAGGCTGCTGCCGCTAAAAATATAAGCTCCCCTGGGCCTAGGTTAAAAGGCATAATTTATATCCTGTACCTCACTTATTGGCAAAAAATGTCGCACTTTTTTTAAGGTAATTTTATTTTGTCTAGAGCGGACGAAGCTTGAAAAACTAAGGCCTGAGCTCGTTCTATTTGTGATAAAGTGCCTATTGGCACAGACGCTTCCAATTCTTCTTCGCTTAAATTTTGCAAAAAGTCGATCATCTCATCGAATTTTTCTAAAGCTTCATCTAAATATGACTGAGCAGATTGTAAGTTTACTGATAAATGATTGTTGTTCAAGCTCTTCTCCTTGGTATTATTATGGTTGGGTAGGAAAAAAGCGCTCTTTAATTGAACGTTTTGAGAGTGTTTCTCTTTAGATTTTGACTTCCTGCCGAGAAAAGTTGGGTGGGGCTCGGCGGCTGTTGGGGGAATACTTCAAGGAGTTTTTTTATGGCCGATTCTTTATCTGTCGGTCAGCGAGTTGAGCTGACTATAAATGACTTTGCAGTAGGCGGAGAAGCCGTAGGAAGAGTAGGCAACTTCGTGCTTTTTATTCCCGGCGCTTCTCCGGGTGACAAAGTAGAAGCCCAAATAACTGAGCTGAAGAAGAACTACGGCCGAGCCCGCATTCACAGGATTATCGTTCCTTCTATGCGTCGTATTCAGCCTCGTTGCCCAGTTTACAGTGAATGTGGCGGTTGCCATTTACAGCATGTAAATTACGATTCTCAGTTGGAATTTAAAACAAAGATGGTGCAAGATGCTTTGCGCCATATAGCTGGCCTTGATGGCGTTAAAGTACGTCCTTGTAAGAGGATGAGCCGCCCTTGGAACTATCGCTCCAAAACGCAAATGGTTGTAGGGGCTAAACCTTATTTGTTGCGTACCGACAACAACAAAGAGGAAGACAACGTACCGCGTTTTCACCCTTACGTAGGCTATTATGCTAAGGGCACTCACTCAATTGTCAGAGTAGAAAATTGTGCTATTCAGCACGAAGTAAACAACGAGTTAATGAACGCTTGTCGTGAAGCTATAGAACGTTTGCAATGGCCTGTTTACAACAGCGAAGACGGCAGCGGAGCTATTCGTTACTTAGTGGCTCGTCATGGTTATTATTCAAACCAAACTTTGTTGGTTATTGTCTCTAGTCAGCCTCGCTTACCCAAAGTAAGAGAATTTGTAGATATTGTTCGCAAGCGTGTACGTTCTCTTTGTGGTGTGGTGCTGAACTTAAATCCGCATCGTACCAATGTTATTTTGGGCACTCGCAACTCTGTTTTATGGGGTAGCGACCACATAGTGGAAGAGGTAGCAGGCTTAAAATTCAACATCTCTGCCAATTCTTTCTTCCAAGTTAATATTGAAGGTTTGGAGACTATCTACTCTCAGTTAGATCAGTTCTTGCAAATTCAGCCTCGCGATACTATTTTAGACGCTTATTGCGGCGTTGGCTCTTTGGCTTTATATATGGCTCGCCAAGCTAAGCGCGTTTTTGGTATCGATGAGTGCCAAGAAGCCATTGAAGATGCTGTGGTCAATTCAGATCTTAACGGTTTGACCAACACAACTTTTAT
The DNA here is from genome assembly GCA_002407045.1 of Candidatus Bruticola papionis. Classification (GTDB taxonomy): domain Bacteria; phylum Vulcanimicrobiota; class Xenobia; order Xenobiales; family Xenobiaceae; genus Bruticola; species Bruticola papionis. The sequence goes on from DHKB01000036.1 coordinate 14,373, forward strand.
GGATGGTACCGTAGAAAAAGTCTTACCGGGTTTGTGCAGTAAAGGCTCTCTGTTGCAACGTCGCACCAGTTTTAGTGCTGCAGTACTGGATCCACCCCGTAAAGGGTGTGATCCTGTGGTTTTGGAGACGATTGCCAAAATGCGCATTCCGCGTATAGCCTACGTTTCTTGTAACCCTTCTACTTTAGCTCGTGATTTGGGAATTTTGACCGAGAAAGGTTACACCGTTTTGGAAGTGCAGCCTATCGACATGTTCCCTCAGACTTACCACGTTGAGTGTGTAGCTCACATTATTCGGAAATAGTATGGCCATAAATAACAGCGAAGCTACCGAACGAGTTATTGCCAGAGCCAATCAGCTTTCTCGTTCCTGGAAACACTATTATCTTGGCATTGAGCACTTTTTTGCTGCTGCTTGCCAGCTGGATCGTTCCTTGGCAGACGCTTTGGAAGATGTCGGCGTTCCACTTTCTGAGCTTGAAGAGGGCATTTTAGAGTTTGTGCCTTCTTCAGATGATGAGCCTATGTGGGACATCTCTGAAAAGTTGCCCGAAACGCCGCGTTATTCCAGGCTTATGAAGACAATGGTTCCAGAAGAAGCTGAGTCGGAGCAAGCTCTCAGGGTGGAGCCCAAACACGTTATCACCGCGATTTTACGCGAAGGGCGTAGCGTGCCTTGTCGCTTCTTAATTTCGCGTGATGTAGATCTTTTGGCTTTGCGCGATTCTATACGTGGTGTTCGTCGTCCTGAAGCTCCTAAGTCTTCCGGTGGAGGCGGTGGCTTTTTTAGTCGCGGCGGTGATAAGAATATGACTGCTGACGGGCGAAAATTTGCTCGTGAGCATAAACAGCTTTTAGAATATGGCCGCGACTTAACTGAGTTGGCACGCCAGAAAAAGATGGATCCAGTGATCGGTCGCAACGACGAAGTGCGTCGCGTTTTAGAAATTTTAACGCGCAAAACTAAGTCGAATCCTGTGTTGGTTGGTGAGGCTGGCGTAGGTAAAACTTCGGTCGCTTATGGTTTGGCTCAGCGTTTAGCTGAAGGTACTGTGCCTGACGTTTTAAAAGACCACCACTTAATTGAATTGAGTTTGAGTGCGCTTGTGGCTGGTACTGGCCACCGCGGCGAATTTGAAAAACGTTTGCAGCAAGTTATTGAAGAAGTTAGCAAAGACAGATCGATTATTCTGTTTATTGACGAAATACACCAAATCGTCGGCGCCGGTGGTAGTGGCGGTATGGATGCAGGCAACATTCTCAAGCCCGCTTTAGCTCGTGGCGATCTGGCTGTTATGGGAGCTACTACTATTGACGAATACCGCCGCTATATTGAAGCTGACCCAGCTTTAGAGCGCCGTTTCCAGCAAGTGTTCGTCAGCGAGCCTTCCGAAGAAGATGCTTTGGAAATTTTAAAGGGCTTGCGGGGAAGGTATGAACAGCACCATCATGTGCAATTTACCGACGAAGCCTTGCTGGCCGCCGTTAAATTATCTGTAAGGTTTTTACCGGATCGAAATTTGCCCGACAAGGCTATAGACTTAATAGATGAAGCGGCGGCCCGCATTAAAACTCGCGGTAATTGCCAGCAGCAAGGAATGCAAGAAGTTACCGAAGAGGTTATTGCTGAAGTTGTGGCTGATTGGACTGGCGTGCCTATTTCCCGTATAGCCAACGAAGAAGAGGCTCGCTTATTAGATATGGAAAACTTGCTGCGCGGACGTGTAGTCGGGCAAGACCATGCTGTGGCTGCGGTGGCCAGCACTATACGTGTAGTGCGCGTCGGTTTTTCTTCGCCCACTAGGCCCAGCGGTGTTTTCCTTTTCTTGGGGCCCAGCGGTGTAGGTAAAACTGAGCTGGCCAAAACTTTAGCTGAGTTCCTTTTTGGTTCAGAGCGCGATATGATCCGCTTGGATATGTCGGAATTTCATGACAAGCATTCTATCGCCCGCTTGATAGGCGCTCCTCCCGGATATGTAGGTTATGAAGGTGAAGGCCAGCTAACCAAAGCTGTGCGCACTAAGCCGTTTTGTGTTATTTTGCTTGATGAAGTTGAAAAGGCTCACCCAGACGTTTTTGACTTATTCTTGCAAGTTTTTGATGATGGTCGTTTAACTGACGCTAGAGGGCGCACGGTAAACTTCACCAACTCCATTATCATTATGACTTCCAACTTGGGATCGCGCAAAGCCTTAGATATGGCTTCAGCCCAAGTAGCTGCAGCCGGTGCCGCTTTAGAAAAAGCTACTGGTGACGAAGAAATGGGCGCTTTGGCTAAGATGGAAAATCCTTTGGCCAATATTTTGCCTACCGACAGAGGATACGTCGGCCAATTGGATGATATGCCTGAAGTTTACCAGGCAGCTTTGCGTGGCCATTTCCGTTTAGAGTTTTTGAATCGTATCGATGAAATTATCGTTTTCAAAACTCTTAAGCGCGAAGATTTACAAGGCATTGTCGATATTAACTTATCCAAATGTATTAAGCGCATTCGTGAGAGTCGTCAAGTAGATCTCCATGTTACTAAAGCTGTTATCAATTTCTTGCTTGACAAGGGATATCATCCAGAATATGGCGCTCGTCCTTTAAATAGGGCTATCGATACTTGGTTGACTAGACCATTTGCCGAATATGTTTTGCGCCATAAAGTGCCGCCGAACACGGTTATTTGGGCTGATATGGATGAGGATGAAGAAAAAGTCAACTTCTCTTTAGATAACCGCGCTTTGGGTGACACTTTTGGAGGTGATAACTCACCTTCGGCAGAGGAGCCATCTCGCCGCTATGATCGTGATAACGAACCTCCGGCTGCCGGTTCGCCAAGTGGTTACTCTCAGCAGGGTGGTTACCCTCAACAGCA
>DHKB01000022.1:0-13228 GCA_002407045.1 Candidatus Bruticola papionis
TATCCCTCCTCGAAAGATCGCTAGCGCGATAAAGTTTTCTCCGGGGGTATAACGAACATTTTAGCGGCTATAAATTTCATTTACGCCCGCAAATTTTGCGCTGCGCACACTAATTGAGCATAGTTTCAATTAAAGCATTTATTTGCTCAAGTTTAGCCACTATGCGTTTTTGCTCTGCTAGCGGCGGCAGCGGAATTAAAAGTTTTTTTACACTATCAGCTGCTAAATTAGGCTGAGCGGTACCATTATCATATTTATCAATTTCAGAATAGAATAAAGAAGTATCAAGATACTCCATTAAATATCTAGAAAATGTTTCTCCATAAGAGCTGATGCTTCTCAATATAACTAGGGAAGAAGCAATGGCCCCAACATTAAAAGGATAGCGTCCATGCTTTCCTAAAGATCCTCTAATACAGAGCACAACATCTCCAAGCCTTAACTTGCCACTGCCAAGCCTGCTATATTGCTCCTTAGAGACACAAAGCAATTTTTCATCTCTTACAACTGTGCGACCGTCTAAATTAACAGCACTAATAAATGGAATGCCTTCAGTATGCAAAGAAGATTTGGCAGGATAATTTTTACCCCTATCGCCATTTATTAATTTAAAAATTTCACCTAGTCTAACCCAACACCAGTTGGCGGGAATAGCGAATGGCTTATCCTCTTCTTTTATTTCCGGTAAAGGCTTCTCTTTTTTAATTTTGCCAGCCTTAATAAGGGCGGCTTTTTCGGCGCGGATTTGTTCTAGTAAGTCGGTGGCCTTGCCCTCTTCGGGGCGTTGCTCTACAAGCTGGCCGCGCATAGCCATATCTAGCATTTTTTGACGCAAAAACTTTAAAGCTTTATCTAAATCGGCACTATCTTTAGCTATAGTATCCACCAATTCAAGGCAAGCTTCCAAAGCAACCACTATACGCTTTTGCTCAGCTAATGGCGGCAGCGGAATAGGCACTTTTTTGAGCAAAGAGTAGTGCCTAGCATATCCTAAATTTCTCAATTTAGCAGCAGTTCCAAGCATCCAAAAATAAATGTACTTAGAACATACAGCTATGCAACTGTGTAATTTTACACCCTCTGCTCCAACAATAAACGGGAAATCAATATATTTGACATTTTTTGTATGATCACCAAACAAAACTAAAGGAAGCTGTTTGACAACTTTTACAATTTCATCAGAAAAACCATCTATAAATTTTTCTCCTTGGCTAATAACCGGGTACGCTCCACTTTTATGTATATCTTTTTCTAAAACTCTATTATCAGAATACCCTACCAGATGTGTACATTCACCCAGTCTAACCCAACACCAACTATCTGGAATAGCGAAAGGATTTTCTTCCTCTTTTATTTCCGGCAAAGGTTTCTCTTTTTTTATTTTGCCTATCTTAATTAGGGCGGCTTTTTCGGCGCGGATTTGCTCGAGTAAGTCGGAAGCGTTACCCTCTTCGGGGCGTTGTTCTACAAGGAGGCCGCGCAAGGCCATATCGATAAGTTTTTGGCGTAAAAGTTTGGTATCAATCATAGGCGCCAAGTTCGTATAAAACCAAGTTTTCACCTATCGAAAGCTAACGCCTTAGGCTGGTAGTGAAAAAAGGTAGTAACCTACTACGCAAGAAAGTGCGAAATATGTCTTTAGTAAAATTAGAGCAAGTTGCTCGTCAGTTTTTAACAGAGCCTATTTGGCAAAATATTTCTTTAGATATAAGTGCTTCTGAGCGTTTAGGTATTATCGGCGCCAACGGTTGTGGCAAAACTAGTTTGTTGCGCGTTATTGGCAAATTGGATGAGCCAGACTACGGACAAGCCATTTTTAGTCAGGGCTTAACTATTGGTTGGTTGCCCCAAACTCCTCAATTTGATGACAGTTTAACTATTCGCGAAACAATTATGCGATCGCAGCAGCACGTTTTAGACATGTTAGCCGCCTACGAAAAAGCTTGCGAAGCTTATAGTATCGATCCTTCTTCGGAAAACGAACGCCAAGTTGAACACTTAAGCAATGTTTTAAATGCTTCCCAAGCTTGGGAGCTCAATACTCGCATTGAGAATATGATTTCTCAACTCAACTTAGAAAATATTACTGAACCTATTGGCAATTTATCGCAAGGAACCCGCAAAAAAGTAGCTATTTGCATAGCCTTTTTGGATAATCCCCAATTATTGCTTTTAGATGAACCTACTAACCATTTAGATACAGTCACTATCGATTGGCTAGAAACTCAACTCAATGCCTTTAAAGGCGCCGTGGTTATGGTTACTCACGATCGCTACTTTTTGGATCGCACCGTCAATCGCATTTTAGAAATAGATAAAGGAATAGGCCGCCTTTATGAGGGCAATTATGCCAAATATTTGGAAGAAAAAGCTCATTTTATAGAGTTGAATCAAGCGGAAACGGAAAAACGGGCCAACTTAATTAGACAAGAAATGGAATGGTTTAAGCGCGGAGCTAGAGCTAGATCTACTAAACAAAAAGCTCGCCAAGAGCGCTTAGCTGAACTGCTAGAAATTCAGCAAAAGCAAAAATCTTTATTGAATAAAGCTCAGGAAGTAACTTTTAATCAATTCCAGTCCTCCAACCGCTTAGGTACCAAAGGCATTGATCTTTGCTCAGTAAGTAAAGCTTACGAAGGGCGCACTTTATTTAAAGATTTTTCACTCAAAATCGGCAAAGGAGCCCGTCTGGGGTTCGTGGGAGCCAATGGTTGCGGTAAAACTACTTTACTCAACATTATTGCCGAAACGATTAAGCCGGACAGCGGACATGTAGAAGTAGGCGAAACGATTAGGCGCGGTTACTATACTCAAACTGCCGAAGACGATAATGAAAACCAAACTATTATCGATTATTTACGCGAAAGCGGAGACTATATGACTTTGGCCGACGGACGGCGCGTCAGTGCTGAAAGTTTGTTGGAGCAATTTTTGTTTCCTCGCCCTATGCAACACAGTTTGGTAAGCAAACTTTCCGGAGGCGAACGTAAAAGATTGCGTTTATTGCGTCTTTTAATGAGCGGCCCCAATTGCTTACTTTTAGACGAGCCGACCAACGATCTAGATATTCCCACTTTGGTAAGGTTGGAAGCTTGGCTAGACGATTATCCTAATATTGTAATTATTGTCAGCCACGATCGCTATTTTCTCGATCGTTGCGCCGATAGGCTTTTCTATTTTGGCAATGGCAAAATTCAGGAGTTTGCTGGCGACTACGAAACTTTGCGCGAGCATATCAATAAGCAAGCCGAAGACCAAGCCCGTCAACAAAAAATGCTTAAAGAAGAAGCCGAGCGAGCCCAGAAAGCCATTCAAGAGCCAGCAATTCAAGCTGCCCCTAAAGCTGCTCCTCCTAAAAAGAAGAAACTTTCTTACAAGCAAAGCACCCGCTTAAAAGAATTGGAAAATTTAATTGAGCAAAATGACGAGCGCTTAGAACAAATAAAGCAACTTCTGGCTAATCCTTCCGATAATGCTGAAGAAATGACTAAAGCTTACCGAGACTTTGAAATTATTCAAGCTAACCTTGATAAATATATGAGTGAATGGGAAGAGTTAGCCTCTTTAGCCTAAGAGAAAAAGCTAAAACCTGCCTTCACTATTGAAAAATAAAGAAGGCAGGCAAAGCGGCCGTTTATCAAGAATTTGATTGGATAAATCTTTAGGGATGTTTGGGTTAAGGCAGCAATGCCAACGTAAACAATAAAACGGAGAACAATGGATCTTCCCAATATACAAGACTTACAGGACAAGTACACAAAAATAGTCAGCGAAAATAGACGAAATTTAGTTCGCTTGCGCAACTCCAAGTTGATTATAGGTGTGACCGACCGCTTAGATGCAGCCATTTCTAGTTTAGAGTTGGTCAGCAAAATTTTTGTTGATACTTTAGTAGGTCGTCTGAATGCCAAGAAAGCGGCCATCTTTATTACCGATGTGAAAAAAGGCAACAGCCCTTACAATCGCTTACAACCTGAAGATACGGAAGATCCTATTTACCATTACCTAGGCAAGCTTACCAACAGTATAAGTAATACTGATAATGATGGCAAAGTTTTCCGCTGTGTCTATCAAATAAACTTAGACATCTCCCAAAAAGATTTTACTTTTTTGCCCAATATGCAAGGCATGTTTTGGCTTGACGCTTGCAACGGCCATCCTTTCTCTACTATAGACGAAGTTAGTGGCTGCCATGCTTCCCTTTATGCTGATAGCTTAGCCGAATGCAATTTAGAAAATTTGGGTTTATATTACTGGATTCCCCTCCTCCACCGTTTAGATAACTCCGTTATAGGCATTATTGGCCTAGATATTTCCGAGCCAGAACCTTTGGAAGCGGAGTTTATCGAACAACTGACCGCGCAGGGAGCGCGGGCTTTGCGCAATACTATGTGGTATAAGCAATTGGAAGCTTCCCGCATAGCTTTAGCTCGTCAGGTTCACAAATTAGAAACTCTTTACGACGTCGGTAAAGCTCTAAGCGCTATCGACGACCGCAACCACCTTTTAAAAGATATTCTTAAATATGCTGCCGGTATCGTCAGAGCCCAAAAAGGCTCCATCATGCTCTTGGAAGAATCTACTGGCGATTTAGTAGTATCAGTGGTTCACGGTATCGATCCAGATACAGAAGACAAAATTTTGCGCGGCGTTTATAAAACGCGCAGTTTTAAAATGGGCGAAGGCATAGCTGGCCAAGTAGCCAAAACCAGACTTCCAGTTATTATTAACAATACAGCCGACGACCCGACTTTCGTGCGCAACGCCTCTTCTAATGTATCTTCTATTATGTGCGTTCCTTTAGTAGTGCATGACGATTTACAAGGCGTTTTAAATATTACCAACAAAGAGATGGGCGCCCCCTTTACTAGCGACGATTTGCAAATAATTTTGCAAGTAGCCGACCAAGCGGCTGTAGCTCTTTATAATGCCCACCTCTACGAATTGGCCGTCACCGATGGTTTAACCAAAGTATTTATTAGACGCCATTTCTTCTCCAAGTTTTCAGAAGAAATTCGCCGTGTCAATCGCAGCCAAGCCAACTTGAGCTTGCTTATGCTCGATATCGACTTCTTTAAAAGCGTCAATGATACTTACGGCCACCAGTGCGGCGACTACGTACTTTACGAAGTGGCCTCAGTCTTGCGCAATGCTTTGCGCGATGTAGACATTATAGGACGTTATGGTGGCGAGGAATTTGCCGTCTTGCTAATAGATTCCGGCATAGAAGGTGCCATGCGTGCCTCTTGCCGGATTCAACGTGCTTTGGAAGAGCACCAATTCACTTGGAAAATTGAAGGTGCAGACGAACCTGTAGAATTGCGCATTTCTGTCAGTATTGGTGTTTCTTGCCATCCTGATCACGGCGCCACCCAAAGCGAGCTTATTAAAGCTGCTGATGCTGCGCTGTACTATTCCAAAAATCATGGACGCAACCGCACTACTGCATATAGCGAAGAGGTAAGCGCATTTATGGAGACTTTAAAAAAGAAAGAACTAGAAATGGTTGATCCAGTAGATCCTAATACCAATTAGCCCTTAAAGTGGAGCTTGGCAACTGAGAGAGAGCAAAAGTTGCCAAGCTTATTTACAAAAAATAATCTTTAAGGCTTGGAAGCAAAGAAGTTGCGCCATTCATTATAAGCTTGGGCAGCTTTTTGTTTATCTTTAGCCAAAGAATACACATAAGCTAAGTTATAATAAACTGGCTCATATTGAGTGCGAAGCTGTTCGTTATTCGTTACAACTTCATGAACCAAAGCTCTAGCTTTTTGAGCAAATTCTACAGCGCCTTTATTGTTGCCGTTTTTGCTATATAAAACTGATAAATTATGACAAATAGAAATATCTTTCGGCTGCTCTTTATACAATTCTTGGTAATAAGCCAGAGCCGAAGCAGTTTCGCCCAAAGAAGCCAAAGTTAAAGCCAAGTAATTTTTATTGACTAAACTGAGTGTCCCAAGCTCTTGTTGATTAAGAAGCCCGCTGCCATCTTTTATTTCATTATCTGCCGAAGCCAGATAAATCATTTCTCCAACTTTATTAAAACTTGCCTTGGCTTCGCTCAGACGTCGATTACGATAAAGAGAGACGGCATAGAGAAATTCGGCTAAAGGATTTTCGGGAAATTTATCAGTTAACGCAGCCAAAGTTAAGATATCGGCTTCCCCCTGGGAAAAGACTCGATAAACAGCCACATTTAGGTCGGCCAAGTTGAGATCGTCTTGAGCTTCACTCCAGCAAGCTTCAGCTCTTTTATAGTGGCCAACTTGCCAATTTAAGACGCCCAAATTGTTGACTAACAATGGATTTTTAGGCTGAAGTTCTATAGCTTCATGTAAAACAATCTCAGCTTGAGAAGGCTCATTTTTAGTTTGATACAAAGATGCCAAAGTTAAAGAAGCAGAAATATTGTCCTTTTGCAAATGCAAAGCTTGTTTTAACTTGGCTTCGGCTGAAGTCAAATTGCCCAAACGGTAGTCTAAAAAACCGCTAAAAGCCAAAAATTGAGCATTTCTGGCCCAAGAAGAAGCTGGCAATTTTCCAATAATATGTTCCGCCTCAGTCCAATATCCCAAATGGCTTAAACATACAGCTTTATTAAAAAGGACTAGCTCTTCTTCAGGCTCAGAAACCAAATATAAATTGTAAAGTGCTAAAGCTTTGTAATAATGGCCCAAACGATATTCAGCCAGCCCCCAATAAGGCAGAACTTCGATTCTAGCTGAATCTAAAGCGTAAGCTTGATTGTATAAAGTTACAGCTCTTTCCAATTGCCCTTGACGTTGCAAAGACTTACCTTCTTGAAAAAGTTGTTTTATCTCCCAAGACGAATCAAAAGCCGCTTGCCCAAAAGGAAGAGATAAAGAAGAGTTATGGCCAACCTTATCAGCTTCATTTTTAGGCGCAGCCCAAACACTTTCGGCATTAAATCCGGCCAAACAGACAGCAAGCGCTCCAGTCCACAAGATAGCTTTATATTTCATAATATTTGACTTTCCAAAGATTCAATAGAAGTGGCTAGAGCTTCAAAATTTTGCAAAATATTTTTCCATTTGGCAATTTCTAAATCTTGAGGCCGTAAATTTTTTATAGTTAAGCGTAAATAATGAGCATTGGAAGTGAGACGGCAGAAAGGCCAAAGCTCTTTTAATTGCAAGACATTTTCCGACTTCTGAAAAAAAACTTTTGCCACCTCTGGTTCAGTGCTAAAAGCGTGTAAATTGGCAAAATCCTTCAGCTTATCAGTGAGCGAAAAACGCGATCCCACTAAGCTCAAATCTTCACCAGCGCTAAACTGACGCACTAACAAAGAAAAATTTAAGGGCATGGCCTGGCGAAATTCAGCTATTACCAAACATTGGCCGTGGCTGCCACAAGGCACAGTTTCTAAGGCAAAACGACGCCCTAGGCGTTTGCCCACCAGACAAGGCCACAAAAAATAATGTTTTTCCACGTTGGCTAAGTGTTCAAAACCGGCAGGCATAATAACTTTACCACCATGAGCTTTGTTTTCTTGCAAACGTTTAACTTGAGGCGCTTCTATTTCTTGAGCCATAGCTTCAATAAGATGTTCGACTGCCTGAAACATAAGCGACCTCCGGTTATAGAAAATAAAGCCAACTACTTGCCGCCTTTTTCCAAAATGGCATTAAAAGCGCGAATTACTTGAGGATCAAACTTGCTATTGGCCAGCGACTCTATGTAAGTTTTTACTTCCAAAGGAGGACGCTTAGGCTGGCCAGGACGATCGTGAGTTAAAAGATCGAAAGTTTCGGCTACAGCTATAACCATAGCTCCTAAAGGAATAGCCGGACCACGCATTCCCGAAGGAAAACCCGAGCCATCATAACGCTCATGATGGTGCAAAATTAAAGGTAAGGCCTTTTCGACAAAGCCCAAAGGCTTGAGCCACATTACAGCCGCTTTGTCTTGGTTCATGACTAACTCGCGATCCTTACCTTCGGGCAAAGTTTCACAGAAGCGCAATTCCGTAGGCATAGAGAACTTGCCTAAATCATGCAACAAGGCGGCCGAGCGCAAAGTCTCTAACTCGCTTTCGTTCATGCGCAATTCTTTGCCCATAGCTTCGGCCATACGAGCCACACGCTCGGAGTGACCTGTACAACCAGGCACATTATTTTCATTATTGGTAATAATCTCTACAATGGTATTGACGATACCGCCTTGGGCCCGCTTAAAAGTGATAGCTTGATATAAAGCCAACGCAAAAGGCATCGTCAAGAAGCCCATCATATCGAAGTCTTCCTTTTTGAAAGTGCCCATATTGGCTTTGTTGGCTACAAATAAAAGGGCGAAAATATTATCGCCAGTGCGCATAGGAGTGATGATAACTTCACTAATTGGCTCACGCAAGAAGTTAAAATCTTGCAATTGGCGATCGCTGCGATTGAGAGCTACCGATTTAGCTTTAGTACGCATAAAATCTACCAAACCGTTTTTGGCATCGAGCTTAAAAGCTTGGCGACTCTCTTCGCACAAACCAATACCCGCTTCAAATTGGTAGAAACCATCACGCAAAATCAAAAGAGCGCAATATTCGCAATCCATTTGCTCTTTAGTAGATTCCAAAATGACTCGGAATACCTGATTCGGTTCCGAACTTTTAGTAAGTTTGCCAATTAGAGCAGGCAAAGCTTCCCAACGCCTGCTATCTATTGAGCTAGGACTGATAGTAGTAGGAATCTCTGTAGGCGGAGCCATTTGAGCGGCGACATAATTAAATAAAGCACCACCACCCATAGCCAAAACTGCGCCTCCGATAGCGCCACTGAGAATCTGTATCCAGTTAGGATCGCCGAAAAAGCCTCCGGCGCTGGCACTTTGTGTAGCAGTAGCTGCAGCTAACGTAAATAAAGAATCCATACTTCGCTCCCTTGGAAAAAAAACTTAGCCCTATTGTGCTATTTCGGCAATTTTTAACATAATCCCGCCACAAGTCCACCACATGCCAACTGGCGAACTAAGCGGAAGGCAACACCTTCACTAGCCAAAATACGCCCAAATGCGCAAAAAAAGATAAGCCGCCATCACTCTAAAGGACAGCGGCTTATCTTAAGCTATGGAAAAAGGAACTCAGCTCTTATTCCTTGTCGTCAGTTTTTTTCTCTTCCTTGGCCTCTTCTTCTTTGTAAATAAGAGTAGGCGCAGCTTTTTTCTCAATTACTTCTTCAGTAACGATACATTTTTGCACATTCTCCATAGAGGGAATTTCAAACATAACGTCCAGAATAGCCTCTTCGATGATGCTACGCAAAGCACGAGCTCCGGTCTTACGCTCTTCAGCTTCCTTGGCTACTCGCTCGATAGCTTCTTTGGTAAAGACTAACTCTACGCCATCCATACTGAACATGCGCTGATATTGCTTAATTAAAGCATTTTTGGGCTCGGTAAGCACTCTAACCAGAGCTGTTTCATCCAAAGCATTGAGAGTAACGACAATAGGCATACGGCCGACAAATTCGGGGATAAGTCCGTATTTGAGCAAATCTTCAGGCATAACCTGAGCTAAAAGCTCGCCTACATCGCGTTTAGTTTTACTTTCGATATTGGCACGGAAGCCCATTGATTGAGAGCTAACGCGCTGCTCAATAATATCTTCCAAGCCTTCAAAAGCACCACCACAAATAAATAACACATTATTAGTGTCGATTTGAATGCACTCTTGGTGAGGATGTTTGCGACCGCCCTGGGGAGGAACGCTAGCTACAGTACCTTCCACAATTTTCAGAAGTGCTTGTTGCACGCCTTCACCGCTGACGTCACGAGTAATGGAAACATTTTCCGATTTGCGAGTAATTTTGTCGATTTCGTCTACATAGACGATACCTTTTTCCGCTTTTTCAATATCATAGTCGGCTGCTTGAATGAGCTTTAAAAGGATATTCTCTACATCTTCACCCACGTAACCAGCTTCAGTAAGGGAAGTAGCGTCGGCCAAAGCGATAGGCACTTTCAAAATTTTGGCTAAAGTGCTGGCTAAGTAAGTTTTACCACAACCTGTAGGGCCGATAATTAAAACGTTACTTTTTTGCAACTCTACGTCATCATCTTTGCCGGTAGTATTCATGTTTATGCGCTTATAATGATTATAAACAGCTACCGAAAGAATTTTTTTGGCCTTCTCTTGACCGATAACGTAGCGGTTGAGAATATCCATGATCTCTTTGGGCTTAGGTAACTTACCATCACCCTCCGCTTCGTCTTTGCTCAACTCTTCGGCGATAATATCCTTGCACATATCCACGCAATCAGAGCAAATATACACGCCGGGACCGGCAATCATACGGCGCACTTGCTCTTGTTTTTTGCCACAAAATGAGCAAGTAAAACTTTGTTTATCATCGCCGAATCGAAACATATTGTCCTCCTGACTTATTTCCCATCGATGTAGGGAGCTGAAATCTAAAAAATGGCTTAGCCTCTGGCTTCTTTGGTGATTACTTTGTCGATTAAACCGTAAGCCATCGCCTCTTCGGCGCTCATGTAATGATCGCGCTCGGTATCGCGAGCTACTTCTTCCAAAGTTTTACCAGTATGACGAGCTAAAATACCATTAGTATCTTCACGTAAACGCAAAATTTCCCGAGCATGAATATCGATATCAGTAGCCTGACCGCCGATACCTTGAATCCAAGGCTGATGAATCATAATACGTGAGTAAGGTAAAGAGTAGCGCTTGCCTTTAGCGCCTCCAGCCAGAATAACCGCTGCCGCACTAGCAGCCATACCGATACAAATAGTAGAAACATCGGGTTTAATCAGTTGCATGCAATCATAAATAGCTAAACCAGCCGTAACTGAACCGCCGGGGCTATTGATATAAACATCGATATCTTTATCGGGATCTTCCTGCTCTAAGAAAAGCAACTGAGCAATTATCAAGTTGCTAGCAGCATCACTTACTTCACTTCCTAAAAAGAGAATGCGGTTCTTTAAGAGTCTGGAATAAATATCGTAAGAGCGTTCTCCTCTGGCCGTTTGCTCAATGACCATAGGAATTAAGCTATTAAGCATATCTAAATTATTATATTTATTGAAAAAATTCATTCTTATTTTTTCCTTAAAAACGAAGAAAGGCGCTCTTCAGAGCATACGCTATACCATAAACGACATCGCGCAGCACTTACTCTAGAGCGCCTAACTTTTCATATCAATTTGATTTTTCCCCCCAAGAAATCAAATTCAGTCTTACAAAGGTGAAAATTATTCAGCTTTGTCAGCCTTTACTTCTTCGGACTTAGCTTCAGCTTCGTCTTTTTTGGCTTCTTCAGCTACGTTTTTAGCAGCTTCTTCAGCAGCACGCTCTTCGGGAGTCTTAGGAGCAACGTAGGTCACCTTAGCGGTGTCTACTAAGTGCTGAGTCACTTTGTCGCGCAAAATGCTGTAGCGAAGTAAACCGATGGTACCGGCTTGTTCCATCTGGCGCTTCAAGGAAGCGGCGGTCTTGCGAGCGCGGGCAGCCTCTTCGTCGATAACTTTGTTGATCTCTTCGTCTTCGACCTTAGTACCGAGCAAGCGAGCTAAGTTCTTAACTAAGATCTCTAAGCGAGCTTCACCGAAGCCCATCAAACCGACATGTTTCTGCCAATCTTCAACAGTGCGGCCCTGAGCCTTAAGCATATCTTCCAACTTGCGGCCTTCGGCACGTAAGCTGTCCATAACTCTGCTGTTGAAGAGTCTGGCATGATAAGCAACTAAGCCCTGAGGAACCATTTCAGTGGGAACCTGGCTGGCGATCTTGTAGTAAACCTTCTCGGCGATGCCCTGATCGGCGTCACGCTGGATGCGCTCTTTCATCATTTTCATGATGTCTTTACGCAAATCTTCAACATTGTCAAACTGACCGCCGGAGATTTCTTTGACGAATTCGCCGTTTACTTCGGGAAGTACACGCTGTTTGATGGATTTAATGTGGAAAACAAAGTGGATTTTGTGGCCAGCTAAGGGAGACTTGTGGTCAGCAGGGAACTCAGCGTCAAATTCTTTGCTTTCGCCGGGCTTAAGACCATAGAGGTTCTCTAAGAAACCGGGGATATAATTGGCCGGAGAGAGCTCCATGGGGAAGTCTTTAGCTTGTCCGTCTTTGACGGGCTCGCCGTTTTCAAAGCTTTCGTAATCGACGAAGGCAATGTCATTAGCCTGGAGGCCACGATCGGTAACATCTTCCAAAGTAGCACGACCAGCGCGGGTACGCTCGATGGCGCTGTCTACGTCTTCTTCGGTGGGCTCGTAGCGCTCTTGCTCTACTTCTACGCCTTCGTAGTCTTTAAGGTCTACGGTGGGGATCACTTCGAATTCGGCAGTGAAAGTAAGGTCTTCACCACGCTCGCCAGCTACCTTGGGGAACTGAGGATTGGAAACAACTTCGACCTTCTCCTGAGCAGCAGCTTCACTGAAAGCGCTGGGAATAAGGCTCTCCAAAACGTCGCGCTTGAGAATCTGGTTGGGGATATACTTGCGGCCCATGTAAGCAGGCACTTTACCACGGCGGAAACCGGGTAAAGAGAGCATTTTCAAAGCATCTTTGAAAGCTTTAGCATAAGCCTGCTCGACGGTGTTGGCGTCTACGACGACTTCCATACTGCGCTTAATGGGAGAGATCTCAGTCAGAGTAACCTTCATTTTTTCCTCCTAGAAAATCTTAGGACTGGCGGCGTTAATTCGTCCACCCCAAAAAAAATTATGCTAAATAATTTCAATCGGAGCCCGCGTCGCTAAGGTTCACACATGCATTTATTACACGATATTTTTTACAGAGAAAACAAATAAGGACCACCTTTTCGGCGGCCCCTACTCGTTGTGGAGCGGAAGAAGAGATTCGAACTCTCGACCCTTGCCTTGGCAAGGCAATGCTCTACCGCTGAGCTACTTCCGCAAGATATTTTCGAGACCATAACATTTGCTACAATCTCGTTTTTTCTTCCCCAAGGCTGGGCGCTCAAAGGTGGAAACCGTACTGTATGTGGAGCGGAAGAAGAGATTCGAACTCTCGACCCTTGCCTTGGCAAGGCAATGCTCTACCGCTGAGCTACTTCCGCATGTACAGTTCTTAACTTTGAGCCGTGGGCGGGAAGGGACTCGAACCCTTACGATTTCTCACTGGCTCCTAAGACCAGCGCGTCTACCATTCCGCCACCCGCCCGAAGGGGTGGTGCGCCATCAAGGACTCGAACCTTGGGCCCGCTGATTAAGAGTCAGCTGCTCT
>DHKB01000022.1:13264-30858 GCA_002407045.1 Candidatus Bruticola papionis
CAGCTGCTCTGCCAACTGAGCTAATGGCGCGTACCGCTTACGGGCAGTATATTACTCAAACGGGGGGTCTATGTCAACACCTAAAACGAAAAAAAGTTAAGTTTTTTTTGAGGAAGTTGATTTAGGTAACAGCAAAGCACAATAAAACCCCGATTTTTCGGGATTTCTAGTACTTAAACTTGTTAGGATTTTTGGGTCTTTTCAGCGTTTTTTAGCGTAGAACAAGGGAACCTATAGCAAAAAAATTCGTTTTAACCAGAGAAATATCAAAAAAAAAGATGTAAAATTGAGCAGAACAATTCCGTAAAAAGTTGGGAGAAACTATCATGCAATGGAAACGCAACGGCGAAATTATCTTGGTAACTATGGTTCCAGGAGACAAATTAAAAGAATCAATCTTGCAAGCCGCTCGAGAAGCCGGAGTGGAAGCCGCTGAAGTATCTGGCTTAGGCGCAGTGCGTAAGGTAGATATAGGTTTAGCTAAAGCCGATTTCAGCGGTTACAACGTTACTCACTTTGAAGAAGCTTGGGAATTAGTCAGCTTAGTTGGCAATATCTCTACTTTAGAGGGCGAACCTTTCTTGCACGCTCACGCAGCTTTAGGCGGAGTTGGCGGCCAGATGAAAGGTGGCCACTTAATTGAAGCTGAGATCGCCGTTACGGCTGAAATATTCCTTCGCCCCTTAGCAGAAAGCATAAAGCGTGGCCCCTCCTCTCACTTTGAGGGCATTAAAGTCTGGAATTTATAAAAAACTGGAAGTGCAGCTATGGAATACGTAACATTAAATAACGGTTTGCCCATGCCGCTGCTGGGCTACGGAGTATATAAAGTTCCTACAGCTCAAACTAAAGAATGCGTTTTGCAAGCTTTGCAAATAGGCTATCGCCTTTTAGATACAGCTCAGTTTTACGGCAACGAAGCTGAAGTAGGACAAGCTATAAAAGAATCAGGTATTCCCCGTCAGGATATCTTTCTGACTACAAAGATCTGGTATAACCAAGCTGGTTACCAAAAAGCTCAAGAGTCGATTAAGGCTTCCTTGGAGCGTTTACAAACCGACTATGTGGATCTTTTACTTATTCACCAGCCCTTGGGCGATTACTATGGCACTTATCGCGCCATGGAAGAAGCTTATGGCTGCGGTATGGCTAAAGCCATAGGCGTTTCCAACTTTACTCCTGATCGCTTAGTAGATCTTTGCTATTTTGCCGACATTAAACCTATGCTCAATCAAGTAGAAGCCCACGTATTTTACCAGCAAAAGGCTGCTCGCGAAGTAATGCGCAAATATGGAGTACAACCAGAATCGTGGGGATCTCTGGGTCAAGGACGCACCGATTGCTTTACCAACCCCGTGTTGCTCGAAATTGGCCAAAAGCATGACAAGAATGCTGCCCAAGTAGCTTTGCGCTTTCTTGTCCAAAGTGGCATAATTGCCATTCCAAAATCGACTCACAGTGAACGCATGCGCCAAAACTTCGAGATCTTCGATTTTTCCTTAAACGAAGAGGAAATGCGACGCCTCGAAGCTTTAGATACAAATATAGGCTTTTCCACTCCTTCAAGCGATTTCCGCCGGGTAGAGTACCTTTTAGGAATATAGGCTGAACCATCGGCATCGCCAAAGAGCCCCGCTGAGCTGAGGTTATTACTTCTCAGCTAGTGGGGCTCTTTTTATATAGTCTTGTGTCGCCCCGCTTTATTATAGCATATACAACAACACTACATTATATACAACAAAAAAAATCCGCCCAAACCAAGGAAACTGCATTTAGAGCTTCAGTTTCATACAGGCAAGCGGATTTTCTAAATCATTCGGCTCAATTTTTTTCACAAAACTTGAGCCGAATGTATGTATTTTACTCTAATAAATAGCCTTAATGTCGCCATTTTCGTCGACATGGATAAGGTTGGTCTGAGCGCTCTTAGGCACCACAGCACTAACGGACAAAGGAGCAGAAGCAGAGCATCTTAAGTGAATTAAGCAATTCAACCAAGGCAAAACTTCGAAAGTGCTGGCCAATTTGGGATCGACAACTCTGTAATCAGCATCGATAGCTTTGGCGATATTAATTGAAGAGGTGGTACCGTCAGCATTTAAGTAAGAATTGCTTCCACCTAAATTGACATAAGGGATCTCGTATTTGGCATACTTGGTCGGAATAGAGCCCAGGCCACTTAAAGCCACAGCCATATCGTAACGGTGCATGACATCGTTGGCAGACTCACCGAAAACGCTTTCCAACATATCTACGCCATATTCAGAAGACTTATACAACTTGCTCAGAGTGTCTTCACCATAGTAGCCTAATACATGTAAGCCGAAGAGATGGCCCATACCGGCAACGTCGGTAGCTTCTTCGTCGAAGAAAGCGGTGGGGAATACGGTAGGAGCGCTGTTAGAATCTTCGGTAGCAAAGATGCTCTTGCCATTCATATAACGGCAAATAGAATCTATCGACAACTGAGAAGCAGCCTTACCAGAAGTTTTACCATCGGCATACTTGACGCCGAAACCGCACAAATCGGCTCCAACTTCAGCTAAGCCTTCGGTTAAGGTAGGCTCGCCTACGGCAGCATAGAGAGCTTTTACGGAGCTATAAGGGTTGAGCTGGCCGAAATCGGTGAAGGAACCATTTTTAGCGACCTTCTGGTTCAATTGGGTTAAGTGAGTGAACTCGTGAGCCAAAGCGGTCTTAAGCTCGGCGACATTAAGTCCACCGTCGGTAGCACCACCAAAGAAGACATCATAATTGAGGTAGATATACTCGCCACCATTGCTATAGTTCTTTTCAACTTTAGGATTATATTCGTCAGAGACACGAGGCAAAAGGTCACGAACGCTTACAAAGCCATAGATGGTGCTGCCATCTTGCTTTTGCATATAATCGTTACTCAAGAATACGATATTAACGCGTTTATCACCATCGCGACCGCCGCCAGTATTCCACTCGTAACCACAAACCTTAGTCACTTGATCATAAATTTCTTGATCAAAAGCTTGAGCTACAGCTAAAGCCTGTGCTTCGCTTAAAGTGGCAACATAGTTGGTATCGGCCAGTGTGGCGCTAGCCAAAATGTTACAATGGGTAGTCTGACTGTTGTCCAAAACTTTTTTAACATAGACTTGATTGGCCGTACCGTTAAAAGCAGCCCAAATCAAATCGACATTGCCTTGGGCCAGACTGTCGAAACGAGCAGAAGAAGCATGGTTGATACGAGCAGTGCTTTCAGCTTCCTCGACCGTGACAATATCTGCAGCAGCTTCGGCGAAACCACAAGCCATAGGAGCATAAGCCTCGGTGGTATCTTCATCTTTAGCCAAAAGCTGTTTGGTAGAAGAGCCCTTGCTATAGTCGACGTCGGTGCTGACAGTAACTTTGCGAGCCTCGCGACTTTCAGTAGTTTTAGCGTTGGTAGAAATGACCAAATGGCAATCGTCGCCTTTTTGGAAATCTTCAACTAAATAAGAAGCGGTTCTCTGCGAGTCGGAGACCGGGGGGATATCCGGCACTACATAGTGGGAGGCATCTCCTCCGTTACCACCACATCCGGCAGCAGAAGCCACGACTAGCGCTACGGCCATCCAACCAAAAATATATCTCCGCATCGAGCACCTCCAAAGAGTACTAAACAATTTTTTATAAACTAAGCAAAAATATTAACTAAGGCAACCGCCCAAAATATACGACAGGCAGAATTGCTAACTTTCAAGTGATCCCTGGGATCTCCTCCACGGATGCACAAAGAGGCATAGGACAAAAAAAAAGAAGCGCTCCCTCTCCAAAACTTGTTAGTGAGAATAAGCGCTTTTTTTTATGCTTAACTAAAATTTCTGAGTACGAAAAGTACCATCAGCTAAACCTGTTACACAAACTTTAGCATATCCAGAGAAAATACCAGTTTCCACCACGCCAGTCAAAGCTTTTAACTGACTATGCAACTGAGCAGGGTCTTCAATTTTATCAAACTTACAATCGACAATGTAGTTGCCTTGATCAGTAACGAAGATCTTGCCCTCACGGTGACGCAGCTCTAAATTAGGCGTAAAAGCAGCCAAACGCTCCATAGTATTGCTCCAAGCAAAAGAGACAATTTCCACAGGCAGTTTAAAGGTAGTGCCCAAATAATCTACATGTTTAGCTTCGTCTACGATTACAACCATCTTATCGGCTGCAGCGGCTACATATTTTTCACGCAATAAAGCGCCACCGCCACCTTTAGTAAGATTGCCATGAGGATCTATTTCGTCGGCTCCATCTACTACAACGTCCAAATGACGGAAATCAGGATAAGCTTGATCAAGTTCTAAGCCCAAACTGAGAGCTTGCTTGGCGGTGACTTCGGAAGTGGGTACACAAACTACATGCCAGCCTTTTTGTTGACAGAGTTCGGCCAACAGATCGACGAATTTTGCTGCAGTAGAACCTGTTCCCAGACCTACTCTCATACCGTCTTGAATATATTCCAACGCCCCACGGGCGGCGGCTACTTTAGCCAGATCGCGCTTTTCCATTAAGATATATCATCCTTTCTAGACTTAACCAATTTTATTTTTCTGTAGTTCCTGACTCAGTTGAGTCCTTTTCCATTGGCAAAAGATCAACTTTGGTGACTTCATCTATTGTTGTCACATCGTCCTCAGTGGCCTGATTTTTCTCAGCTTCAGAAGTAGAATCTCCAGCTTTCTCCGCTGCTTCGTCTCCAACTAAATAGTCCAGTCCAGGCAAACTTTCCGTTTTAGCCTCCGCTTCAGCAGAGCTTAAATCGAACAATTCTTCTAAAGTGCGATTTTCTGAATTGGCCTTATCTTCAGCAACTTCCGAGTGGGGATCTCTTTCAAGATTAAACAAATCGTCCGTCTGTTTATCAACTGGCGAAGTTATTTCCTCATCTTCTTCATCATCTTGATAGTCGAAATGGAACAGTTCGTCTAGTTCATAAGGAATGCCAATTTCATCAAGTTCATGCACTTTGCGCCAACTGTCAGGTTCAACAAAGTTTTCAAGATCTTCTTTAGGTCTAATATTGGAACGCGGCTGCGGGACAAGGGCTATTCCCAAGCGTTGGAGCTCTTCTTTTTCCTCCGGAGTAGACTCGTGTTCCGGCTCATAAGTATCGTTGAATTCATCCTCAAAATCGGCCAATTCATCAAACTCGGTCAGTTCTCCATAGTCGTCATCATCATATTCCTCTTCCGAATATTCTGGCAAAGGAATATCTTCCAATTGATAAGACGATCCATTAGAAGCGCACAATCTGTACATTTCTCGCCAAAATTGGATTTTTTTCTCATTGACTTCTTCAGCCTTATATAACAATTCGCATAAAGCGAGTGAATAAGGGAAACTGCGACGACTGACCAAATGCTTAGCAGCTTCTAAATCGGTGTGAGTTGCCAACATGCGCTTTAAGTTAGTTAAATATTGCACAGTTTCACACTGAGTCTGACGACACAAACCGAAGCAATAAGCCATAGGTTTGACTAATTTAGTGATCCAATCATCTTCCTCAAAATCGTGTTTGGCACAACCGACTATAAACATAGGCAACACTAAAATCGTAAAATGTTGCGCTCTCTCTTTGCCAGGTTCAAATTTTATTTGGTCTCCCAAATCGATGATGCGGTCAAAACGGCGCTTGCGTTTAAAGAACAACTTAGTTCCATAGCGAGTCCCAGTAAGGAACCTAGTAATGCCAGGTACTAAATCGGCCAAAAGTCCACTATCCCAGAGAAGTTGAAAAGTCTTCTGAGCACAGCCCAACTCTAGAAAGCGCATCATCTCTTCCTGAACTCTAGGCACAGAAGCAGTCTTAATCATAGAGTGCTCTTTTAAGATAGCATTCCAAGTTTTTTCTCCCATCTTAAAGCCTAATTTCGCGCAAAATTTTACAGCCCTAAGCATGCGCACAGGATCTTCTATAAAGCGCTTTTCTGGAATGCCGATAGTGCTGACAAGCTTATTTTGAATGTCAGAAAGACCGCCCACAAAATCGATAACTACCGGCCCTCCGGGAGCCATAATATCTAGAAAAAGACCATTGACCTTAAAATCGCGCCGCAGAGCATCCTCTTGGGGAGTTCCGAAAGTATTGTCTAAAATAATTCCGTCGTCCGCTCCAAAGTCGTCTTCACACATATAATCGGAAAGTTCGCGATCTGGAGAGCGACGAAAGGTAGAGACTTCTATAATTTTCTTGCCACAGCAAACATGGGCTAAGCGGAAGCGACGCCCTACTAAACGACTATTGCCAAAAAGACGACGCACTTGAGCTGGACGCGCCGTAGTAGCTATATCAAAATCTTTGGGAGTACGCCCCAAAAGAATATCACGTACACAACCGCCGACAAAATAAGCGGTATGACCGGCTTCGTACAACCTACGCACTACCCCCAAAGCCGATTTATCAATTTTATCTTTGCCCCTAAATTCAGGAGGGCATTTGCAAATACTAACAGTCATATAAAAAGCTATCTGTATAAAAAATAATCGACCTCGGCATTTTAAGCCAAAACGGTCTGCGCCACCTCAAATTATTAAAAACTTAAGAAGCTCCCCCGCCTCAATTTGCGCACCTCCGCATAATACTGCAGCCGCAGTAGGTTGTCCTTTAGCCTATTTTTCCTGGGGCAAAGCAAAAAAGGATGTTAAGAAATGCCAAGAACAAATACCATGTTATGCTCAAAACGCTAAAGTGCTTATTACTATGTCTCACTATAATTGGGTCAGCCTTGCTTACCGCTACTCCAAAAGCTAAAGCCGGCCCCCTATCAGAACTAATTTTATTTGCTTGCAAACCGTATAAATACTTTCAAATTTACTCTGTGCGTCCCGACGGACGAGATTTGCAACAAGTGTTAGATATAAGACGCAATTGCCGTGAGCCCAATTTGTGCGCCAAAACTAACGAAATTGTTTTCAGTATGTTTTCCGAAAATACTTGGAATTTGTATATTACTGATACAGATGGAAGTTTCGTTAGGAGGCTTACCTCGACCGCTTATGCGGATCGTCATCCAGTCTGGACTCCCGACGGCAGCCAAGTTATCTTTTCTACCACACGCTGGGGCCATACTGAATTGGCTGCCGTAAATGCCGACGGTTCAAATTTACAGCGCCTAACCCATAATGGCTTGATGAACGATTATCCAGTTTTATCACCAGACGGCAAGAAGTTGGCTTTTATGAGCTGGAAACGCGGTTTGAGTCATATATATATTATGAACTTGCTCAGCGGTTCCGTGCGACCAGTGTTAAAAAAATACGAAGCGTGCGTTACCCCCACTTGGTCTCCAGATAGTCAAAGCCTAGCCTTTAGAGGACGCAGTTACTTTGGAGATTTTTTAGCTTGCGTAAGCGAAAAAGACGGCTTGCTCCAATTTAGAGAAAGCACCAAGCGAGCCTCTTATCCAGCTTGGTCTCCGACAGGCGATAAAATTATCTTTAGCGACAACTATAAACAAAGCCACACTTTAAAGTTGCTAAATCCACAAACTGGCGAGATAGAGCCATTTGCAGCAGAAATTCCCGCTCAAGCTTACGATTTAGTATGGCAAAAGAAAAATCGAACCTGGTAATATCTACCGATTTGCTTGTCTATCGATTTGCTTATCAAAGCTAGTATAAGCTTAGCATTGACTGACGCAATTTATCATTGGCAGCTTCTGTCTGTTCCTTTACAGAGAGGCTGCTTTTTTTTTCTAAAGGTGGAAAGTGCAGCGGCGGGCCAAAACGCACCTCTTTAAAAGCGCTGTGAATCCATTTGGCCCGTCTAGGGAAAAATTTATCACTGCCTAGCTCGATTATAGGATAAATAGGCACTTGAGCCCGCATAGCTAAAGCTACAGCTCCAGGCATAAGAGGCCCAAGGGTACTAGGATCGTCACTAAGGCGTCCCTCTGGATACATAACTACAGCTTCGCCAGCCTCTAACAAACGACGGCAGAAAGCCAAAGCGTGTAAATCATGGCCGCCGCGCTTCACAGGAAAAGCTCTTAAAGCAGTAATAAGTTTGTTAAAATAGGGAATTTCGAACAATTCACTGGCGGCCATATAATAGAGAGGACGGGGCAAAGCTCCCAAAAGCATCAGAGGATCAGACAAACTTATATGGTTGCAAACCAAAAGAGCGCCACCCTTGAGAGGCATATTTTCAGCTCCCGAAATTTTTAGCCCGCCCATTAAACTCAAAATGCTTTTAGTTATTAAATGCATAGGCTTAAAAGCAAAACGATCGTAAAAACCCATTTGTCCAAAACCTTTTACTTTTTGTCAATTTCTTCGACTCCATCAGAAACACCAGAGTCCAAAACAAACAAAGTAATTTCTGGCCTCACGCCGCAGCGAAAAGGAACCACAGTTTCCCCTAGCCCCACATTGGTATAAACTTGACACTTTTTATCTCTATACCAACCTGCTCTCAATTGCGGATATTTAGTAGAAACTCCCAAAGGAGTACCCCAAGGCAAAAGCACCTGACCGCCGTGAGTATGACCTGAGACTATGCAATCGATCCTTTCTTCTCCTTTATATCGATCAAAAACGACATCTGGATTGTGACTAAAAAGCAAACGAGGCATATCTCTCCCTGCTCCAGCTAAAGCTTTTTTTATATCGACAGGAGCAGACCATAAATCGCTCACTCCAGCCAAACACAAGCCACGCTGTGGAGCTTTGAAGCAAAGCTTTTTGTTTTCATCGATAAAAACGCGCTCATTATTTAGCAAAAGCAAGCCTCCGGAGGCGCAAGCGTCCTCCACTTGTTGGCTACCATGCCAGTAATCGTGATTGCCTAAAACACCAATAAAAGCCAAGCGCGGCTTCAATAAGCGCAGCCAAGCCGCAGCCCTAGCAAAGCGATCTTCACTACCAAAAACGTAATCGCCACCACCGACTAGAATATCAGGTTGCAAAGAGTTGATTAAATCGGCTGCTCTCAGTATATCGCTTTGCTTACTATAGGTTCCGGCGTGCAAGTCGGAGAAAAATACTAAACGCAATCCGTTTAAAGATGAAGGCAGCCCTTTTAAGTGTAATTTATAGCTACAAACTCTATAAGCGCCCACATCTTTGCGAAGATAAAATCCCAAAGCGATGGCCAAGCCCACAATAATAGCCAATACATAAGTATAGCGCTTACTCCAAGTTGCTTTGCCTTGGCGTTTCAGCTCCAGAAAATGGCTAAAAGACATTTGACCAACCCCCAAAAGCAAGATATAAAAAAGCCCTGCTACCAGAGAGCGAACGGTGATAAAAATAAAAGCTGACCGGCTAACCTGACCTATAGATAGCGAAAGATCAAATACTCGAGCTAAGCAAAAGCTAATCCAACTATCTAGCGGCACTATGCGTAAAAAAGCCACGGCCGGTAAGGAAACTGTATAGCAGAAAATCCTACAGACGTCGCGTTCAGGCATAATACCTCCAGATGCAGAGGCATTGGTATAGCCTAAATAAAAGACCAAAACGAATGCAATAACTCCGCAAGCTAGCGCTGACGCCCAAGCGATTTTCGGAAAGTACTGTCGTCGGTCAGCTAACATGGGCTATTTCGTCTCTAAGACGTAGCCACTCCAACGCAGCCCTTCGGCCAAAAGACCAGGTTCAGTCATTAAAAAGCCCTCGGCTTGGCCATCTTTAAAAAATATGCCTAAATCGCAACGCGCTTGCGAATATAAAGCAATACGAATGCCCTTTTTTTTATGCACATAAAAGGCGAAAGGACTGCCTAACTTTTCAAAGCAAGCTGTTTCGGAAGAGCCCAAATTCAAAAAATCAGCTCGGCCTTGTCCCAAAGTCCAAACCGTACCGCGACCTCCTAGAGGACGAGCTACAGAAATATTAACTACAAGCCCTTCATTTAAACGAATTACGGCATTGTCACCGTAAACATTGGCTTCTCCTTCTGCCTGACGATCGGGAGCGCCCATTACTTTAGCTAACTCTTCAGAGCTCATACCTATATAAAGGTTATTCACTCTGAAAGGCACATTAGATTTCCATTGCGGCGCGGTGATAGTTTGAGGGTCATGGCCGTCAACAATATCTGTCCAAATGCCAGTTTTAACGATCGGATTGTCGATAGGGCCAGAAAAAGCCGGAACGTTAAAAAAGGCTACACTCAAACACAAAGCACCTAGCAACAGGCCACAGCAATATTTTCGATTTGAACAATTAAACAAACCGGCCTTCACTTTAATGAGCCTCCTTTTCTCCACGCAGTAGCCAATTACGCCCCAAAAGCAAAGCCAAAGGAGAGATCATAGCTATTAAAGCGTAGATAAACCACATTTGCCCAGAATGTTGTACTCCCTGAGCTGGAACAAAGATATCCAAAACGGTTCCGGAATAGAGACCAGTAGTAAATTTGGCCAAGAACCAAGGTATACCAGCTAAACCCATGTAGGCACCGACTTTGCCCGTAGGAGCCAAAGCAGCTACATATTCCAAGAAACGCGAAGACCAAAGAGCTTCACCTAAGGAGAAAATAATTACATAAAGCACTAAACGAGTTAAATCGGGGCCAGGCACCAGCAAGAAGGTAGTAGCAGCACTGACAAAAGTACCAATAAGCATCATATCGATTACTTTTACTTTGTGAGTTAGGGCTGCAAACAGAGGCACAAAGACACAAATTACCAAAGGATTCAAGCCGGTAAGCCATTCAAACTTATTGGCTACTTCTGGAGGGTAGCAACGGAAAACATAATCGGGAATGGTCAGCCACTGGTGGGCAAACAGAGTACGTACCGGTAAAAGCATAAAAATAAAGAAGAGAAAGCGTTTGTCAGCTAAGGGGCCCAGGTGCTTAACCAAGCGATCCCACCAAGAAGCCGAATCATCTTCCACTTCCTGAGCTTCTTCGGCAGCAGTTTCTTTTTCAGCTTGGGGAGCAACATAGCGATCATGCTCATCAACTTTTCTAGTTAAGAAGCACAACACACCCAAGAACATAATTAGAGTGATAATAGCGCAAGCCCAGTACACGCCTTCAATCCCCAAGCCCAGACCATTGATACTGAAAGCGCCCAACTGGATAAAAGAAGAATCTGTTCTCAAGTAAGGACTAATAAAATTGGAAGCCACAATGCCCAAATTCATAATGGCATAAAGCAAACTGAAGCTTATGGCGGCCGTGCGCGGATCGGTATATTCTTTGACACCGCTGTACATAGACGGCTCTAAAACGCCATAACCTAAAGCCATAATGACCAAAGCAGCTACAGCGGAGAAAGAAGCCATGCTTCCAATTTCCAAATGAGGACAAAACGCCAGCAAAGCGCGGCCGATAAGAATTACGCCCAAAGAAGCCAACAAGGCTCGACGTACTCCTAATTTATCGGCGACCCAACCTCCTCCAGCCACAGCCAAAGTGACCAGACCGGTAAAGAGTGATACAGCCAAGCCAGCTCGGGCCGTTCCCATAGCCAAGTCGGTTCCCAAATATCTGGTAAGTAAAGTCAAAACGCCAAAATAGGCGATACCGTCTCCAAAACTTACTAAATTGACAATCCAAAAAGCACGGGAAGCCATAAAGAGCAATTTTAGCGAATCCCATAAACTTATATTGTCGCTACTAGAGGGTTCTTTTTGACTTGTTTCTGCATGGCTCTGGACGGCCTCGTCTACAGAAGCAGCCTCAATCTCGGCTTTTTCCTCTTCTAAAGTAACTTCATCTTCCATATTATCTGTCTATCCTAAAAAAATCGGTTCTGCGGCAAAATATCAATAACACCAGAACTATTCAGCGTGTCCTTCTTTGGCAACGCTATAATCAGGCAAACTTAAGTCTAAGCGCTCTAAAGCTTCAGTCATTTCCAAGGCATTTTGGAAGCGTTGCTCCGGCTTGCGAGAGGTAGCCTTCAAAACAATTTTATCAAGTTGGGGATCGACTTGAGGGCGCACTTTGCGCAAAGACATAGGGCTACCCATAACAATCTCTTTGATAACATTCATAATGCCATCTTCTCTAAAAGGCACACGTCCGACTAAAGCTTCGTAAATAATCAATCCCAAAGCGTATATATCGGTGCGGGCACTAACTTCTCCAATAGAAAGGTCAAATTGCTCGGGGGCCATATAGATAGGTGTTCCTAAAGTGCTTCCAGGCATAGTAAGCATAACTGGAGCGTCAACTAATTTAGAAATGCCAAAATCGAGCAAGCGCACTCTACCTTTTTGATCGATAAAAATATTGCTAGGTTTTAAGTCGCGGTGGACAATACCAGCTTGGTGTACTTTGTACAAAGCCTTGGCTACCGTAATAGCAATACGCACCATTTCGGCTGGACTAAGCAATCTTTCTTGCAAAAGTTGCTCCAAATCGTGGCCTTTAATTAAATCCATTACTATATAGTTGACCGGCTGATTGCCAATATCAAAAATATGTACAGTTTCGGGGATATTCAGACGAGCCATAATTTCAGCTTCACGCAAAAAACGCTCTACGTGGTGTTTAGCTAAATTGGCGTCGTCAGGCAAAACTTTAATAGCGACTTCTCTATCAAGCTCTGTATCGATAGCTCGGTAGACTACGCCCATACCGCCTATACCTAAAATAGCCTCTAATTTGTAGCGTCCTAAAGTGTCACCTACTCCCACAACCTCTACTTTAGAACGTGTGGAACGAACTTTAGGTATAGGAATATCCTTCATAAAAGAACGTAAAGCGACTCCTATCCTGGCCACTAAAACCTCAGGGTCTGTATTTACATCTATTACATCAGAGGCTCCAGCAGCGAACAGCTTAACGCAGGGATCTTCTCCATCTTCACCGTCTCTAGAAGAAACAATAGCTATAAGAGCGCATTCCGGCAAATGGGGGTTTTGATGCAACTGAGCTATAAATTCTACAGTTTTGCTCCAATTGGCCACCGCACAATCGACAATTATTACGTCAGGATGTAAGCTCTGCCCCAATCCTTCAGCAGAAAGAACAGCCCTTCCGCCAGAATTGTAGCCTGCCCGCTCCAACGCACCTAAAAATGCCAAATTGTAAGTAGTGCCCTTTCCGTAATAAATTACAGACGCACCCCGATTAGAACCGCTCATAGAGACTCCTGCAAAAACTATTTTACCGAACCTAACTCAGCCTATTTCAATTAAGATCTGCTTTTCCTTGTTTCTCTTATTTGAGCGTCTTCTTAGATTCTTTTATTTTTTTAACTTTTTTGGTGATATACTCTTGACAATGTTACCTCCAATCGCTATTATACTCGCGTCCGCCGGGGTAGCTCAGTGGTAGAGCAGAGGACTCATAAGCCTTTGGTCGCGAGTTCAACTCTCGCCCCCGGCACCAATAAGGCCCAGAATTATCTGGGCTTTTTTTGTATTCCCGACATGTCTTCTCTCGCTACCCGTTTAGAAAATTTTTTGCAATTATCTCAATTGCTTCCCAAGGGCAGCCGCTGTTTAGCCGCCATTTCCGGTGGAAGTGATTCGACCGCTTTACTTTGTCTTTTGCACGAATTGCAACCAGTTTTAAATTTAACCATTTATGCTGCCCATTTAGATCATCAGTTGCGCCCCGAATCTGGAGAAGACAGAAGACATACCGAAAATTTGTGTCACAGTTTGGGCATAACTTGTTTATCTAAAGTAGTAGCGGTAGATAAAGTTGCAACTGCCAAAGGACTTTCTTTAGAAGAAGCGGGCCGCAGCGAGCGCTATGCTTTTTTTGCGCAAGTCCAAAAAGAATACGATTTGCCTTTTTTGTTAACCGCCCACACAGCCGACGATTTGGCCGAAACGGTGCTTATGCGCTTGATAAATGGCACTGGAGTAGCTGGGCTAGGCGCCATTAGAGCCAAAAGCGTTCGCCATGGCAGTATCTTGTTGCGCCCTTTGCTCATTTTTACCAAGGATCAGTTGTGTCAATATTTGCTCCAGAAGGGCCAAACTTGGCGTGAAGATTACACAAACCATATTGCTGACGCTCCCCGCACCAAAGTTCGTTTAGAGCTATTGCCACTATTGAAGAAATGGAATGGCCGCATTGTTGCTTCTTTAGGGCGCTTAGCTCAAAGCGCTCAAGAAGATGAAGATTATTTTCGCCAGCAAGTAGAGAAGCTTTGGGCTGAAGGAGCAATTTATGCCTCTGCCTCTCCCCCACCTCCTCTTGCAGCGTACAGGGCCTTCATATCGGCGCCTCAAAATGCTCATGGCGTAGGATTTAAACGCGATTGGCTAGCCGCTTTGCCTATAGCTTTGCGCAAACGCCTTTGGCGCCTAGCTCAAGATAAAGTACTAAGCGCCCTACCAAGCAAAGTCGATAAAGTTTGGCCCTTGGAGAGCTGCCACTATGCAGCTTTGGAAGCTTTTACAACTGCAGCTAATGGCAAGCTTTTGCCTTTAGTAAACAATTTGCAAGCACGTTGGCAACAAGATATTCTCTGGCTTGAGCCTAGCCTCAATTTTCAAGAGGCTCTGCAAGAAGAATTGCCCACTCAAACAGTGGAGCTTACTGCTGCCCAAATAGAATTTTTGCATAACTTGTCGGTTTTTGCTTTAAAAAATGAAGCAGTTGACGTAGCTCAGTCTTCCACTTTGGAATTATCATTTCCATGGCGCCACATGAAGCTAACTTTTATGGCTGAGCCTATTAGCCAACGTCCGGAGCCTTTGAAAATTTGGATCGATCCAGAGCATTTTTTGGCTGAACTTGATAGAAACCGCTCTCTATCGGTACGTTCCCGCTTGCCGGGCGATCGTTTTTTTCCGGCCGGAGGCCAAGGAACTCAGAAATTGAAGAAATATCTATTGAGCTGTCAGGTGCCTCAAAATGAGCGGGATTTGTTGCCACTGCTATGTTGCGGGCCCCACCTAGTGTGGGTAGTAGGCTTAAAAGCCGATCAAACCTTCTTAGCTAAGCCGGGCCAAACCAAAGTTATCAGTATACAAGCATCACCTATATAAGAAAGGGTATCAGCGATGTCGCATTCTCCTGAAACACTCGACCGAGTTCAACTTGGCCAAGTTATTTTTTCCGAAACTCAAATTCAAGACAGAGTCAAAGAACTAGCTGCTCAAATCAGCCGCGACTATGAAGGTCAATCGGTCCATTTATTAGCCGTATTGCGCGGAGCTGTTCCTTTTTTGGCAGATCTTTCACGCTATTTAACTTTAGACGTGACTTTTGATTTTTTAAGTGTAACTCGCGACAAAGAAACGAATCATGTCCGCCTTTTGAAAGACTTAGATAGCTTAGTTGAAGGTCGCAAGATCCTTATAGTCGAGGACATTATCAACGAGGGAGAGACTCTCAGTTATTTGGTAAAAACTTTGTCTTTACGCGATCCGGAAAGTATAAAGATTGTCACTATGTTCGATCGTCCTCACAGGCATAAAACCGAAGTGAAGGCCGACTATATCGGTTTTTCTTTGGACAACCAATTTGTGGTAGGCTACGGTTTAGATTATAAACAACTTTATCGCAACTTGCCTTACCTGTCAGAGCTAAACATTGCCGATACAGAGAAAAAGTAATCATTTTACTGCACTAGCTTATCTCTGCTCTTCTTGCCAGAGGTACTGCTTTTAGGTTAGTATACCAGAGCGTGTGGGATAAGTGAGTCACACGCTCAGTTATTGCGGCTGAACTTTCCGGTAGACTCAGCCCTGACAATTCCAAAGGATACACATTTTGTCTAAATACCTCAGACAGTTACTTATATTTCTTATTTTAGGCGGAATTATTCTGCTGGTTCTTGATTATATGGGCAGCTCAGGAGCCTCTGAGAATCTTAAATTCAGTGAGTTCATAGACGCTGTCACCAGCAATAAAGTGGCTTCCGTCACTATCCGCGGAGATGTTATAGAAGGTAAATTTGCCTCTCCACAGCCAGCTTCCGATCCGGCTTTGGCAGCAGCTAATCGCACTTTTAGCGAGTTTAGAACGACCTTCCGTTCTGCCGTCACCCCTTCTCCAGAAGAGTTACTTTTGAAACATAAAGTCAAAGTAGCTGTAGAAGATGACAGCTGGAGCGATTGGTGGATGATTATCTTTAACGTCCTGCCTCTAGTTATTTTGGTCTTCTTCTTTATTATGATCAGTCGCCAAGCTTCCGGAGCCAATCAAGGATTCGGATTCGGCCGCTCTAAGCATAAGGCTGTTACTAGCGATAAAATCACCGTTACTTTCGACGATGTAGCTGGTGTAGAGGAAGCCAAAGAAGAGCTGGAAGAGATTGTCGACTACTTAAAGTACCCAGCCAAATATAAAGCTTTGGGCGCTCGCATTCCTAAAGGTGTCTTGCTTTTGGGCAGCCCCGGTACGGGAAAAACTTTACTTGGCCGAGCTGTAGCCGGTGAGGCTGGAGTTCCTTTCTACTATATCAGTGGCTCCGACTTTGTGGAAATGTTTGTCGGCGTAGGTGCTTCCCGCGTCCGCGATTTGTTCGAACAAGCCAAAAAGACCGCTCCTTGTATCGTCTTTATGGACGAAATTGACGCTGTAGGTCGTCAACGCGGCACCGGCTTAGGAGGCGGTCACGACGAGAGAGAGCAAACCTTAAACCAACTCTTAGTAGAAATGGACGGCTTTGACAGTACGCCCAATGCTTCGCCAGTTATCGTTTTGGCAGCCACAAACCGTCCCGATGTACTCGATCCAGCTTTATTGCGTCCTGGACGTTTCGATCGCCAAGTGGTTGTCGATCGTCCCGACATCGCCGGTCGTACCGCTATACTTAAAGTTCATAGCCGCGGCAAGCCACTGGATGAACATGTCGATTTGCGCGAATTGGCTCAACGTACTCCCGGTTTCTCTGGAGCCGATCTGGAGAACTTGCTTAATGAAGCCGCTTTATTGGCAGCTAGACGCAAAGAGGACGTCATTACTATGGCCGATTGCACCGAAGCTATCGACCGTGTCATGATGGGCCCCGAGCGCAAGAGCAGAATTATTTCTGAAAAAGATCGCCGCGTTACAGCTTACCATGAAGGCGGTCACGCTTTGGTGGCCAGAGCTATTCCTCAAGCTGACCCAGTACGAAAAATTACTATTTTGCCAAGAGGTCAAGCTTTGGGCGTTACTTCTCTGGTGCCCGATCAAGATCGTTACAACAAGACTCGCTCCGAAATGCTGGCTAGCTTGGCCGTATTTATGGGCGGTCGCGTAGCTGAAGAAGTTGTCTTTGGCGAAATTACCACCGGCGCTTCCAATGACATTGAGAGAGCCACAGAAATTGCTCGCGATATGGTATGCCGCTTCGGTATGAGCGACGTCATTGGTCCGGTGAACTACGGTCACAAGCAAAGTCAAGTCTTCTTAGGACGTGATATAAGCGAACACCGCAACTATTCGGAAAATACTTCTCAAGCTATAGATAATGAAGTGCGTCGCATTTTGACTGAATCTTATGAAAGAGCCCGCAACATTTTGCAGGATCACCGTAGTGATTTAGACAAACTCACCGACCTACTTATGGAAAAAGAGCTTGTGGAAGCTGCCGAGTTAGATAAACTCTTAGGCCCTTCTGCCCGAGATATTCTCAAAAAGGAAGAGCAAGAGAGAGAAGGTGTCGACTTGAGCAAGGCTGACGATTCTTCTACTTCCGAAGAAGCTAGCCAAGAAAAGCTTTCTTCATCCGAAC
>DHKB01000022.1:30876-105998 GCA_002407045.1 Candidatus Bruticola papionis
CTGTTCCCCAGGAAGAGGAGACAAAAGCTGATAATTAGGGCAGGCAGCTGTCGCTTAATCATCTGAAAATACAGTTTTTTGGGTTCAGAACATTTATTCGTTCTGAGCCCAAAACTATATTTTGCAAAAAACAAAGAACGAGGCTTATATAAATAATGGGCAACTCTTCTGATCGAAGAAAAACAATATCCGGATCTTCGGCAAGTTCGGAAGCTCATACCAAGCGTTATGTATCAGCTTTTGAACGCAAGCAGCAAGCGGAAAACTCTGCTGAGATAGACTTGCCTGCTCCAGCAGCCCATTTAAAAGCCATTCCTGGTTCGGCTCAAGAAGATCCTCAAAAGCGAATTCTTCAAGCGGTCAGAACTCTGAGCAAAAAATCACAAAGCTTCGCTTCCGACTCAGACAACGAGCTGCCCGCCGTTCTAGATCCTAAAGCTAAGATAGCGCTTCTACCTACGAAAAAAATAAAGGCCACCAATTCTGAAAGCTCAACCGATTCTGGTTTGCCCCTTTCGGAAGCAGATTCCGAGTCGACTTCCCAGCCGAACAACTCCGCAGAGGGCTCATCTTCAGTTTCTCCCGCTTCCTCCGATTCAGATAATATTCAAGACAGTGATTCAATAACTCCCGAACCCCATTTTCCTGTAGTTACTTTAAGTGCTGAACAGAGGGCATTGGGCATACACACTCTAAGCAATTCGTCTATCAATGATGGTGGAGTAGTTTATTCCCATACCATGTTGACAGCTCTCCCCTCATCTTCTAGCTCTATTCCCAAAGTAGGCGGCAGGCATACTCTTATACATAGTAGCAATGAATACAAAAGTGCTTCCAGTGAAAGAGCCCCCCGCAAGGAGAGGCCTGTAAAAGGCAAGTTGCTGCACATAACTCCCAAACGTGCCCCTTCTCAAGAACAACAAGGTCCACAAGTAGATTATGTAACAGCGGCCATCACTTTAGCCTCTATAGTTCTATTTTTTGTGATTATGATCACTTTAGCTTTGGCTTTCTTATGGCCAGAGCACTTGCCTCGTCTCAATCTAACTCTTGACAGAACTTACATCATATTAATGATAGAAGTTACTATCATGCTTTTAATGAGCAGTTTCCAAAGTAATTTTTCTGCGCGTTTTCGCCAAGCGATCTTTGCTGGAGGCATTTTAACAGCTGCCGAAACTCTTATAGTATTATATTTTTCTTAGTTAATTTGTATGAAAAAAGAAAGGTTGCCATAACGCAAAATGAGTTTAACTAATAAACAAAATGACTTAAATGCTGAACCTGTCCACCCTTTAGCTAAAAATATTGACAAAGTTCTATTATCTACCGAGGATATTTATAAACGAATTGAAAGCTTGGGCAAGCAAATTTCCCACGATTACGCCGGTCAAAGTTTAGTTATTATAGGAGTGCTGAAGGGCGCTATGCCTTTTATGGCTGCTTTAATTAAACATATTACTGTGCCTGTAGTAATCGACTTTGTGGCTGTATCTTCTTACGAAGGGGGCACATCTTCAACAGGTGTAGTGCGCTTCCAAAAGGATGTGGAAGAGCCCTTGAAAGGGCGCCACGTTTTGGTAGTGGAAGATATTGTAGATACTGGTTTAACTCTTCACTACTTGCTTAATACCTTAAAATTGCGTGAACCGGCTAGTTTGGAAGTATGTTGTCTAGTTAGCAAACCGGCCCGCCGTAAGATAGAAATAGATGTAAAATACTTAGGTTTCACTATCCCTGATCGCTTCATCGTGGGCTTTGGTATGGACTACGAAGAGCACTATCGCAATTTAGATTATGTAGGCATACTCTCTCCTACAGCCATTGCTCCCTAGAGCAGATATTTAACTTAGTATGGGAGGCTTTTATGTTTTTAAGCAGTGCACTGACCTTAATTCAAGATCTAGATACAAAAATAGCTAAATTAGGCCGGGAAATTGCTGCCATAAAGGCCTCACCTACTAAATGGGAGCCTTTAAAAGAGTTACAGCAAACAAAAACAACTGCAGAACAAAAATTGGCCCAGTTGAAAAAAGAAACAGAGCAACTGTCAACTCAAGAAGAGAAGTTGCACGAAAAGACTAAGAAGCTTCACGATAAGCTTTACGGCGGTACTACTTGCAATATTAAAGAGCTCAAGGACACTGAAAAAGAATTACAAGAAGCTGAGTTAAAATTAGCTCCTCTAGCGGAAGTCATTCTGACCAATTTGGAAGAAGTTGACCATTTGCAAGTACAAATTGCTAAGCTAACTAAAGAGCTAGAGCCTAAAGAACGTGAAGCTAGGCAATATGACGCTCATTTGCAACGCAAGATCGAAAAATGCCAAGCTCAGATTGTGAACTTACAAGCCGAGCGTCCACAATTATTGGCCAATTTGCCCAAAGACGCCCTTTATGCTTATAACAATTTATTCACAAGCAAAGGTGGTTTGGCCGTTTCGTTTTTAGAAAATCGAGTCTGTACAGTTTGCCGTGCTCGTGTACCTGAGCCCAAAATAAATGAAGTCTTCCAGGATCGACTCACTTTCTGTGAAAGTTGCGGGCGCATTCTAACTATCCGCCGCGCTGAAGCGAAATAGGCGACAAGAGACACTACCACAAAAAAAAGAGCGACTCTTTATCAGAGCCGCTTTTTTAGTTTTAAACTGAAGATGTACTGTTAAAAACTTACCAATAGGAAGGCAAAGGCATAATTCCCTCTACTTCATCTTCGCTAGATTCGACTTGGGGAGCTACTGCCTGGGAAGCTGCTGGCTCGACAACTTGGGGCGCAGCAAGCTTGGTATGCTCGTCGTCAGGGCCCATTTCCAGGACAAAGTATTTGCCTTCTACTCCAAAGCGGATAAATTTAGCATTTAAATCGAGAGGTATCTTTGACCAAGGGTTGATCGTAATATAGTCGTCAGTAATAGCGACTACACCACGCAAACTTTCGATACTGCCCAATTTTTGCTGAGCGAAAGACATAATTAAACGTCTGATTTTACCAGGCAGAGGCAACATATCGGCAGCCCAGAAGTTTTCAAAGACAATCTTCAAGCCATTGTCAGCAGTAGGACTGAAACGCAATTCAATAGAGAACGGGAAGCTGATAAATTTGTAGACTTCGCCCCTAATGGTTACCATTTCATCATCAAAGACTAAACGCAAACCTCTAATTTCTACAGGAGCATTACGCTTCAACTCAGCCAACACAGTCGGACTGGTTAAAATAGAATTGATTAAGTCGGCATTAGCACGCACGACAAAACGATCTACACGAATCTGAGCTTGCTTGAGCATTTGTTTGGGAGCAAGTCCCAACTTAACATTGCTCACTTTTAAGTTTAAATCGTCGACGCGAACCCCCTCCAAAGAGCCGGAAGCTATACTGGCATCATGTGCTTTTACTCTGAAAGCGTAGACGTCTTTAAGACCTTCCAAAGCAACAGATACATCCTTTATTCCTAGCGCGTTGACGTTACTAACTAAGAGAAAAATTATATCCTCTAAGCCCAATTTCATACTTTAACTAAGCCACCTTATTACCGGAGTCATCCTTCTTAGTTTCGGTTCCGCTCGAACTCTTCCCTTCAGCAGCGGGAGCAGCCTCTTTCGTGACCTCAGTTTTAGAAGCTTCAGCACTCTTTTCAGAAGCAGTGGCAGAACTTTCTTCGGAAGTATGATGGTGATGAGTTCCTTCACTCGTATTGCTATGAGGATTGTCAGTTACATAGAAACCGCTGCCTTTAAAAATAATTCCCACATTGGAAATAACTTTGTGCATGGTCTCAGTACCACAGCTAGGGCAAGTAGTCAAAGGAGGATCGTTGACATGTTGCAACTCCTCAACTTCTTTGTGACAATTGGAACAGCGATAAACATAAATAGGCATATAAAAAACCTCTAAAAAGTCGTTTTAAAACCCAAAAAGGAATGAGGATAGAAACTCCTCATCCCGGCAGCAAAATAGACCGAAAGAAGATACTTACTCGGCACTCACATCTTGTTCAATCAGAACTTCGATAGCGTGCTTGCTCACGGTAACGAAGTCTGAAGTATGCAGAAGCGTATCGCCGTGGGTACTGTAAATCTGAGCGTTGGTAACAGCAATAAACTCACGGGCACGAACATTAAGTTCGTCGGCCACTTTGGAGTCAGCGACCAAATAGATTTCACCTTCAATACGATGATTTTTGGTGTAGATAAGAACTTGCTTGCGTTCTTTGGGAATGCGTAGCGACATATCTTCCTTACGACCTCACTTTTGTTGTGGGACTATCTTATACAGACGATTCTCCGCACCTAAAGGCTGGGAAATTTTTCCGTTTATTATACCAACGGAGCCTGCAATCCTCCCCTAGGCCTAAGGTAAAACAGGCCCAAGGAGACTGAGGCTCCGCAGCAATCGACTAGGATAGCTTAGAAAGCTGAAAGAGAAACTAAGCCTTGACAGGATTTACACAATTGGGAACGGGCTCTTTGCCTTCAGCATAAATCTTGGCTAAGCGAGCAGCTTCCAAACCGGTAGCCAACTCAGATTGTTCAGTAGAAGCACCGATATGATGAGAAGCGTAGCAATTAGGATGTTTGGCCAAAGCGCAATCGAAGTCGGCAACAGCCGTACCAGGCTCGTTGGGCAACACATCTAAGCCGCAACGTAAGCCTTTTTCATCCAAAGCTTTTAAGAGAGCATCGTTGTCAACGATGTCAGCGCGGGAAGTGTTAATCAAAATGGCGCCGGGCTTCATAGCCTTGAAGAACTCTTCACCAACCATCTTGCGGGTGGAATCGAGCAAAGGCACGTGAATAGAAACGATATCAGACTTAGCAGCTAAATCGAGCAAAGTCTCGCAGCGCTCAATGCCGAGTTCTTTGGCTAATTCGGGGGTTAAGCAAACATCATAAGCGCAAATATTTACATCGAAGCCGCGCAAGCGTTTGATAAGCTCACGACCGATCATACCGGTGCCAATTAAACCTACAGTCTTGCCTTTAAGACCCTGAGCTTTGCCGAATTCTTTTTTGTTCCATTTACCGGCGCGAAGCTGAGCTACACAGTCGGGAATACGACGCTCTAAGGAAAGGATCAAGCCCATGGCCAACTCGGCTACGGCTACGGAGTTCTTGCCGGGGCAATTGACTACGCGCACATTGTGTTCAGTAGCACAAGCCACATCAATAGTGTTGACGCCACTACCAGCACGAATTACCAATCCCAACTTATCAGCAGCCTCGAAAGTGGCCTTAGTAACTTTGGTTGAGCGGACGACTAATACATCAATTCCGGCAATGTGATTGGGCAATTCATCAGCGGTGAGAGCGGGATTATTGATAACCTCGGCGCCTTCAATGGCTTTGAAAGCCTCAATAGCAACGGGATTGATTTTATCAGCTAACAGGATCTTCATGAACAAAACCTTCCTATCTCCGACAAGCCGACTCTATAGGTAACAAAGAATAAAAACGGTGTGCCAGAGCAAATTTCTTCCGCTATATAAAGCGCGGAAATAGCTATTTATTTGCGCCTTAGCTATTTTTCTCCTGCTTTTAGAGCTTTATTAAGGCATAAAGAAGATAAAAATAAGGCGGCTCCAACCAATCTAATGGTGATTAGCTGGAACCGCTTCTTTGTGGCCACAAAAAGAATTAGAGGCGCTTTACTCTTGCGTCGGCATTGTTGCTTAAAGGTGAGCTCTTCTTGATAGCCTCAAAGAAAAGAGGTTGCACAGGCCCTAATACGCGCTTATCTTTGGCATTTTTGAAAGCAGCTTTGCGGGACATAGTTTCGTTGCTGACAATTACATATTCAGCTTTAGGATCGAGCTTTTGCCCGTTGCCCCAGCTAATTTCGACTACTCGGTTACCTTCAGGACGTTTGGGATCGTAGCTATATTGCAAGTTGCAAGGCACGGCCAATTCGGTAGCTTTGTCGCGCAAATCGTCTTCAATTTCGTCTAAAACCATTTGGCCGGTAACTTTCATAGTCACATAATTTTCTTCGGTAAAGGGTAAAGCCGAATAGACATCGCGGTAAGTAACTTTGCCAGCGGGCAAGCTGCCACGCAAAGAGCGAGAATTGCAAATACCGAAAAGAGGCTTTTCCTTTCCGGGAGAATCGAAACCTTTTTGGGTAGCGGTTTGGGTACGGGCCGCTTCTAAAATAGAGTCGGCGTGAATTTGGTTTAATTTAGCCGCTTCGCGATGGGCGAAAAGCACTTCTTCGGTAGTTTGGGCAACAATTTGGTTGCCAATACGATCGGTCTCTTGACGGTAAGGCTTAAGAATTTTTTCTACTTCAGGATCGGGCTTAATTTGATCACAAATTACCGGAATAAGCTTAGATTTAGCCTCTACTAAACGCCAATGGCCAGGCTGTCCTTCTAAGTTTAACTTAATTTCACCCAAATATTTGGCAGCAAAACCGGCTTGAGTAACCAAAGTTTTACCGACCATTTGACCTTCAGGCAAAACCGTATGGGAATGCCCACCTACTATAAGATCTATACCAGGCACTTTGTTAGCCAGTTTTAAATCATTTTCATAACCTATATGGGAAAGAACAACGACTAAATCGGCTCCAGCTTCACGCATAATAGGCAAATAATACTTAACCGTTTTGGCAGATTTGCGAAATACTAAATCGTTAAGCTTGTGTTGAGCGATAAAATGTTTTATATCTGGAGTATCTAAACCTATAATGCCAACTTTTATGCCCTCAACTTCGACAAGGCGGTAAGGCTGAGAGCCTTTCAGAGGCATACCGCTAGATAAATATTGAATATTGGCAGCTAAAACTGGAGAGTCGAGAGCTTGTAACATATTGGCCAAGGCTTCTTGTCCCCAAGCAAAATCGTGATTGCCTAAAGCTACAGCATCAAACTTTAAATTGTGCAAAGCTTTACAATAGCCTACACCGCGACTCATATAAGAGAGCATACTACCTTCAGCTAAATCTCCACCATTAAGAAGCAAAGTAGCTTTGGGATCTTGGGCTCTAACTTGCTTAATTAAAGTAGCCAACCAGGCTAAGCCGCCCACTTTAGATTTTTTGTCAATTTTAGGATCGATGCCTGGGTCGACGCTGCCATGTACATCATTAACATGCAAAATGGTGAGCGTGCGTTTTTGCACCGGCGCTCCTGGCAGCAATTGGCGTTCAGAAGCACCTATTTGCCAATCTTTGAGCGAGCCATTTCTTTTGGCCGCAATTAACAATTCTGGCTGTTGGATAGCGGTGCTTTTGTCGGGGCAAACGGCATTTGGAGAAGCGCCTTCAGCTTCTACAGGAGAAGCTTGAGCTATATCTATCCACAGACAACAAGAAAGGGCTAAACCGGCACAAATAATTTTTTTGGCCCAAGCATATTTGCTCATCATTTCCTCCATGAAAGAAAAAGGACGCATTGCTAAGCCAAAGCGTCCTTCAACTAAACTAAAAG
This sequence comes from Candidatus Bruticola papionis, assembly GCA_002407045.1. GTDB lineage: Bacteria > Vulcanimicrobiota > Xenobia > Xenobiales > Xenobiaceae > Bruticola > Bruticola papionis. The sequence continues at coordinate 38,300 of DHKB01000022.1, forward strand.
TTGTTTAACGAGTGCGTTTCTTTCTGCCTTTAAGAGTTTCGTCGGCGAAAGGACGTAAATTGTCGGGACGACCGGCATTAATTAAAGCATCATCGTAGCTGATTAAACCAGCTTCAATCAAGCGGCTCAAGGAATATTCCATAGTACACATGCCCAATTCACCATTCATTTCGATAGTAGAGTAAATTTGGTGTAATTTACCATCGCGAATAAGAGCAGAAATAGCCGGAACGCTGAGCATAATTTCACGGGCCGCGATACGTCCATTATGATCGGTACGAGAAATAAGCTTTTGAGAAATAATTGCCTTTAAACAACTGGCCAACTGAGTGCGTGCTTGCGGCTGTCTTTCGGCAGGGATGGCTCCTAAAATACGCTCAATAGTACCGGTAGCGTCGGGGCTATGCAAGCTAGCCAAGACTAAATGGCCAGTTTCGGCTATTGTCAAGGCCATCTCAATAGAAGCGGCATCGCGCAATTCTCCAATCATAATAACATCGGGATCTTGACGCAAACCACTATTGCAAGCAACTTCAAAAGAATTGGTATGTTTGCCAACTTCACGTTGACTGACCATACCGCGGTGCGGCTCCAAGATAAACTCGATAGGAGCTTCCAAAGTTAAAACATGAACCGCTCTCTCTCTGAGTACAGTGTCTAAAAGAGTAGCTAAAGTGGTCGACTTGCCAACTCCAGTAGCACCAGTAACCAACACTAAGCCTGAGCTTGGCAAAAGCTTATCTTTGAGGCCAATATCTAAGCCTATTTCATCGAAGCTCGGAATATGAGAAGGAATTAAACGCAAAGCGGCCGCCGGCCCTAAACGATCGAAATAGGCATTTAAGCGGAAACGACCTATTCCAGAAGCGTCGACAGCGGTATCCAACTCCAAGTTAAGCTCCCACTCTTTACGTCTTTTGTCATCTAAAAATGAAGTGATGGCATCACGAACGTCAAGAGCGCTCAAAGTCGAGAAACCAGGCATAGGCACTAATTCGCCATATAAACGTACCGTCGGCGGCATGCCGGCTTTCAAATGCACGTCAGAAGCTTGCATACCAGCAGCACAACGCAGTAAAGCGTCAGTATCTATAGCCGAACGGCGATTGGCACTGCTGACGGGAGCCGCTGAATTCATAGTCATAATTGAGCCCTTTCTTTGACGTTTTCCCAGACGATTTCGACTGGGATATTTTTAGTTGACAAAACCATACATATGGCTGTTCTCAGCCGAGCTGCCCCTTGTGAGTGCACCACTCGGCTGAGACATCAATATTAGTATTTTAGCAAACTTGTCGACTGAGTTAGCCAACAGAAGCTAAAAATAAAGCAGTTTTTATCTTTTTTGTTGACAAGCTGAGCGATAAAGTTCGGCGTACGCTTTAGCTGATTTATTCCAGCTGAAGTCGGTATTCATAGCCCTAATTTGCGTACGATACCAAAGCTCGGGGCGATACAAATAATGTTCCAGAGCACGTCCAAAAGCGGTCAGCATATCGTCACAAGTATACTGGCGGAACAAATATCCGGTGCCATCGCCATAGTAGTTGTCTTTAATCGTATCAGCCAGACCGCCAGTTTCTCTAGCTATAGGCAAAGTACCATAGCGCATAGCGATCATTTGACTTAAACCACAAGGCTCGAAAAGACTAGGCATAAGGAACATATCACAGCCAGCATAAATTTTGCGAGCTCTGGTGGGATCGAAACCGATATATCCTCCGACTCGTCCTGGGTGCCTAGCAATAGCGTTTCTTACTCCGTCTTCGAGAGCATGGTTGCCACTACCTAAAATAATAACTCGCAAGTCGGAATAGTGAATAATGTCATCGATAGATTGCAAAACAAGATCGATACCCTTTTGGAAATCTAAGCGAGAGACAATACCAACTAAAGGAGCCTCTTCATCGGTCAGGCCGTACTCACGTAAAACGTCGCGTTTACAAAGGCGTTTGCCATTAAATTCTCCTGCTTTATAGCGAGCACAAATTTTGGAATCTACAGAAGGATCGTAGCTGGCCACATCTATACCATTGACGATACCGACTAAATCGGTACCTTTAGTGCGCAACAGACCATCTAAGCCAAAGCCATATTGAGGAGTACAAATTTCTTTAGCATAGTTGGGACTGACCGTAGTCACTTTATCGGCACACCAGATAGCTTGCTCCATCAGGTTCATCGGGCTGCGACCATCGTAAACTCCCAAAAGGGGCCAACCATCGGGACGCTGGTTGCCCTGGTGAGCCATATTATGAATCGTAAAGACTAAGCCGGGGCGATTATCAGCAGCCCAAGCCAAACGAATAGCAGCAGCAGTATGCCAATCGTGAGCATGGATTACATCCGGCTGCCAACCTTCTAAGCGACAAGCTTCCAGGGCCGCTCGGCAAAAGAGCACAAATTGCTCTATCTCGTCACCACAACCATAAACTTGGAAACGGGATCCAAAGAAGTACTGGTTTTCTATAAAATAATCCTGACTTTTACTGCTAGCCCACAGCTGGCACTGTTCTACGCGCCAATCCATCCTCACGTCAAAATTGTCTAGACGTTTGTATAAACCGAGCTTCTTAGGATCGAGCAAGCCGTAGCGCGGCATCATAAGGCGCACATCGTGTCCTAAATTGCGCAGAGCTTCAGGTAAAGCACCGGCGACATCACCCAATCCGCCAACTTTTACGTAGGGAACGGCCTCGGCGGCCAAAAACAGAATCTTCACTTCAAACCTCGCAGCAGTCACAAAGACGCCAAACGTTATAAAAACAGATGCTGTTTAAATTTTGTCCCAGCGCTTCTTTGTCCTGCCACTAAAAGTTTTTAGCTTAGGTAGGCTATGAGCTAAGAAGCGGAAATTTCCGCAGCCTCGCACAGCCAAGCAGACTGAGCAGCCTCGGCAGGAATTAATTTGCTAAATTGTTGCATATGCTGAAAAAGTCGGATATGCTCAGCTACTTTGAAAACTTCTTGTTCTAAAAGTTCATCTGGAAGGCATGAACTCCAGGGGCCTAAATCTAGCTTTTGCGCCAAAGATCCAATATTTTGACGAATAATCATCTTTAAAGCTCCAGGACTCATAGCTAAAGCTTTAACTTCTTCTAAATTGGCACACGTAATCACGTAAGCATTGGCTTTAGCATCGGCATAGCCAAAATGCTCAAAAAAAACTTTTAAAAATATGCCTCCGACTGTCCCCATAAAGTGGGAGCATACCGTAGAATCGGCTCCATAAAGAGTGTAGCAAGAGCGATCGGTGGGCATTTCCAAAAAATTAGCTAGATCTGTAGCCCACAATTCTGAAACTTTTGGCAAACTTGAAGCCTCAAAATCACAGCGACGCAATTTGGAACGATCGATATTACGATCCGGACAGACTAAAATTTTTCCATCCTTAGGGCCGCTAAGTACTCTATAGCTAGTACCGCTAAAATAGAAAAAATCACCGACCAATAAAGTGCAACTTCCGGAAAGAGTACCGATTATGCGATTAGCATTTTTGTCAACAACGCTTACCTTGCCACGACCAGCCACAGTATGAGATATATTGTGGTGGATTTCTCCCTTTTCAAAGGCCTCTTTCAACTTTTCAGAACGTGAGTAGCCACCTTGACGGCGGACTTTGAGCAAATCGCTTTGTGCGGCTCCTTGCAAAATTTTTTCACAAATGTCCTCAGTGTAAACAGAACGCAAATAAGCTGGTAAGCGGTCGCGCAAGGAAGCCTTATTTATCATGTCAGAAGCGCTCTGGCATACAAGAGAAGCCGCTTGTTGAATAAGTACCGAGCTTAAAAAAGGTGGGTGATCGCTAAAAAGTTCCCCTGCTCTAGCAGCCTTTACTAAGTGTTCGTATTGAGCTTTTTCGAAATTATTTTCGTAAAGGCAAAGCACTCTGGGAGTTTGCCCACGCCTGCCGCTGCGGCCTACTCGTTGCAAGAAAGCATTTACATCCATGGGAGGTATAGTTAAAGCTACAGCATCAACATCACCAATATCTATGCCCACTTCTAAAGTTGAAGTAGCAAAGCAAATAGCTTTTTGATAAGAGGCGAAGTTTTTTTCCACTTTTTCGCGCTGCTCAGTGCCCAAACTACTATGGTGAGAGAAAACGGCATTACCAAAGGGATTGTCCGAAAGATAGCCCTTAGCCGAAGCCAAAAGTTCCGCTTCAGCTCGAGAGCGTACAAAAACCAGCATTTTCTGGCAATCGTTTTGGCGGCAATACTTTATGCAAGCTCGCAAAAAAGCTATAGCCCTGGCTTGCTTAGCATCGGTAGAATCGAGCGTTTCATAATCGTAAGGACGGCAGTAATCTACCTCAAAATTGACACCTTGTTTATTTTCTACAATAACAGCCTGACCAGCCAAATATTTTTGATTGATAATCTGAGCATTTCCCGGAGTGGCCGTTACTGCCAAGCGCTGAAGACTCAGCCCCAAATTGCCCAAAGTACCAGAAATTTGCTTGGCTTTAGCACAATGCAATAAAACGTCTAGGCGCTCAGCTAAAACGGCCAGTTGATCTCCTCGCGCCGTTCCCTCAGCTACATGCAATTCTTCGAAGACAATAGCTTTCACGTCAAGAAGTTGTACAGCCCAGCGACAGAGCAAAGAATCGAGGGATTCTAAAGTTGTGACCAAAACGCCCACTTTTTTATCCCTGAGAGGGTTGGGGTGATCACCTGTGCGCAATAAAACATTGACCGAGCAACGATTCAAAGGCACGGAAATACGCTTAACCAAATCATTAGCCAAAGCTCTAGTTGGACAAATAATCAAAATACACAATTTGCCAGCCCGCATAGGCTCCAACCAGCGCTCAGTTAAAGGCGCCAAGTAAGCTTCAGTTTTTCCCGAAGCAGTACAGGAGCTGAGTACAATATTGCGCCCTTGCATAATAGGCTCAATAGCATCGAATTGAATTTGGCGCGGTTTGTAAAAACCGCCATAAAAAGCGCCTTTAACTCGATTGAGCCGTTCGAGCATACGGCGATATTTAGCTCTATATAAAGCAGTAGCAGAATCCATCTTTATTTTCCGTCAGCCGCGCTATATGCTAAAGCATTTTTTGCAAAATATCTTCATTAAGCGGAGTCTGTCCGTTTTCGTACCAGTTGTGCAAAAGGGCGATCCAAAACTTGACAAACATGCGATATCCGCCCGTAAAGACATGTTCCAGCATAAAGTCGGCAAAAGTATTTAAATCAACTCGACAGCGCTCAGTATCAAAATCTTGCCAATCCCAGGCGATAACGGCTACATCAGCCAATTTTTGGCCTAAAGTTTTGAAGAAAGTGCCATCATCATCCATAGCTCTTTCCAAATCGATCACCACAGATTGGGGACTAGACTTGGACATGTGCAAAGGACGCTCCAAACGCTGTTGCAAGGCCGGATAAGAAGTTACATTTAAGCTCATAAACTCCGGAGGTACGGCATAAAAGAACATAACTTTAGGCAACCTAGAACTGGCACACAAATCGATCAACTGACGCAAATTGTCGCCAATAGCTTGTAAATGGCGTTGCGATACACTAGAGATATGCATATCGACTTCGTCGAAAAGGAAAATCACTCCAGGGAAGCCTAAAGCGGTCAGAATGCTTACCATAGAGCGCATGACCGGAAAAGCGTTGTCAGAAGCGATATCGTCAAAAACTCCGAAATTGCGCAAAACGTCTCTATCGAATCCAGCATCTCCCCCTAGCCAGCGATCTAACACTAGCTCTTCTTCCTCGTCACCGGAACGACAAGCGGAAAGAAAGCGCTGACAAACCCGTCTGAAAGTGTAATTCTCTACGGGAACATCTTCCAATTTTCCTGAAAAAGTAAAAGGCAACTGTCCGTGAGAAGCCAAACGCAGAATGTTAGTAAAACCGACTATCTGACCACAGGGTTCATCTTCGTCAGCTCCGTCTTTTTTTTCTAAGTGTAAAGCGATATTAGCAAAAGCGGCCTTATAAACACGCAAAGCGTCCTCGTAGGGACACTCGGAAGGAGACAAATTGACTGAGCAAGTCAAAAAGCCCAAACGCTGGGCTATTGAACGTATGCATCCTAGAAAGTGAGTTTTACCAGCTCCATAGCTACCTTGCACTAAGCGAAATGCCGATCCACCAGCCTGGCCCAGCAAGCGTTGCAAATACTCTTTTTCTATAATGTCTAAATAAGGAGTCAAGCCTACAGTAACGAATTCCAAGCCGCGCTCCGGCGGTTGGCCATTTTCCCCCATACAGTCAATTATTTCCCTGGCTAAACTTGGGGAAAGAGAAACTTTACTGCTGGGGAAAAACATGGTTTAGACTCCTCTTTTCGCACATTTTCCGCTCTAGGTGAGCTTTAGAAATTGTAATCATCGTCAGCCATTTCCTCGTCTGCGCCATAGTCGTCTACTGCAGCAGCAGAATCATTAGCTTCACGCTCGGCTTCGTTGACATTATCCTCGTTAGTCTCAGCGCCATTTTCAACTTCACCTTCAGGTTGAACTGATACATTATTGGCAGCGGCTCCAAGTTTAATATGCTCCATCATTTCATGAACATAAGCGCCTATATCTTCACGGCATAAACGCGAATAGTCTAAGAGCTCCAAAATACAACGCAACAACTGGCGAGAGCCATTGATAGCTCCCCGCTCCATAGCCGTATAGACTACTTGTCCCATATAATTAGCCGCTTTATCGTCACAACTAAAGCTGGGATAAGCTCGGCGGTATAAATCGATAATAACAGAGCATAAACGCTGATAGTCACTATTGCTCAGCGGATTCAATTCTATAAAAGCATCCTCATGGAGCTGATCTTTAAGGGTAACTAGGCCACCACCATTGTCCATAGTCATGGCGAAGACACAATAGACACCGCTTCTGTAAGTGCCGCCGTCTGGATTATACGTAACAGGAATATTCCTATGGTTAAGGTGGCCGCCGCGGGGGAATTTTTGTACACTGCGTACTTTCTGAGTGCCTAAAGCCAAAGCAGAATAGTAGCCAAACAATTGATCGGCATAGGTGCGATCCCGACTGGAAAGGATATTGTACATCTCAGCTTCATCGAGAAGTAATACCAAGCCACTATAGCCAACTTGACGGGCCAAATAAGCAATACCGCTCAAAATGTTGGCATAGATATGGCCAAAAGTACGATAGTCTTTTAGGGCAGGAAACTTATAAATAGAAGGCGTGCCAGGAAAAGCTTTTTGCAATGACAAGTTAAATTTGTCAGTCAGTTCGCGGGCTTCTTGGCCTTCAAGCCAATCAATCATATGACGGACGACGGCCTCTTGAATATTGAGCTCGTTTTGCTTGTCGGGATCGCCAGCCCAAGCTTCTAAGTTTTCGGAGTAACGATTAAAATAGTAAAGAGCTGGACTAAGGTAAGTATGGAAGCGCTCATTGCGCAGCCAACCTTCGATAAGGTTGAGGCGACGAGCCTCGCGAAAGAGAGGTAATAAACCATATTTGCCATCGTGATCGGGATAATTCAAATTAAGAATTAGAGCACGATAAACTCGCTGAGGGTTACCAGGGCTAACATCTTTGCTATTTAGAGCAACTCTAGCAGTTAAGCATTTTTTACTTAAAGCCTTAGCCTCGATACACTCGAGCATATGCGTTTTTCCGGCACCATAATCGCCCAAAAATACGCGCACAGCTCCATCAGCGATATTGGTTAAGTCGTAGCTAACCATCTCCATTTCCAAGCCGCGCCCTATAGTATAAAGCTCGACTCGCTCGCCTACTACGCCTGTGCGCATAGCTTCCAAAATGCGCAAAGCCACAAACTGGCCCTCTTCACCTTTGGGCAAAGCCTCGATACCACGCGGTCCTCTGCCTTCCCAAAGCTGGCGTCCATAGCGGGAAAAACGCAAGCGCGGCGGAGCTACCGACATGGTCATACCGTTAGGCGATAAATACTTCAGTTCATCAAAGCGGCAGCATTGGTTGGCATTAGTAATAAAAAAATTGACAAAATAGCTACCGTTTTCCAAAAGACGTACGACCCTGCCCGTGCCGTAACACTCATGAGAAACGTTATCGCCGACAACCAACACTCTGGCGCCGCTATTTTCAGGCCCGCTCTTAGAAGTCTGCAAAATCTTCGCTCTCCATTACCTCTGCGCTATCTTGTTGTTTACACAAAGCTTCAATATCGGTAGTACCTTCGCCACAACTATACTCAGATTGCAAAAAAGCGATCCATTGCTTGACAAAATTGCGGCGCTGACCGGCATCAAAGTTCATGGATAAATATTCTGTAACTAAATCGTCCAAGTTTTTGTCTTGTACGGAGGCTGTATAATTCCAATTCCAAGCAATAGCAGCCACTCGAAGAATTTTTTGACCTAAAGCTTTGAAAAACTCGTGTGGTTTAAGTTCGGAAGAGGAAACATCGATAGTCGGCACTTGAGGACTAGCTGGAGAGAAAGGCAAAGGACTATTCAAGCGTTGTTGTAAAGCCGGATATTCGGCAATAACGTCACTAATAAATTCCGGAGGTACAGCAAAAGCCCAGAAGAATCCAGGCAAACGTCTGCTACCACACATATCGACAATCTGGCGCATATTATCGACAACATTTTTTTTCTCTCTTTTACTGCCCGAAGCAATGCGATCTACTTCGTCGAAAAGAGCAGCGATTCCCGAAAAGCCCAATAAAGTAACAGCTTTAATTAAGCTAGCCAACATAGAGGAAGCATTTTGCTCACAAATATTTTCCGGGATAGTAATAATGCCCAATTTGAGCTTTTTGGTCGAGCTGCCCAACAACCACATTTCACAAGCGTCGGCCAATTCTTCTTCGTCTTCCCATAAGCTCTTGATAAAGCGCAAAAAGACCATCTTGTAATTGTTGTTGGCGAAGTTGCTCATTTTGGCTTTGGCCAGCCATTTTTTGCGTTCTTCCGCATCGTCAAAGTTTAGAGCCCAGCAGCGAATGATATTACCTAAGCCAGAAACAGTCTCAAAACTCTCACAATCTTCAGGAGCTTGAGCCATGCTATTGGCTAAAGCGCGATAAACAGCCGAAGCGTCTCCTAAGTTGCAACCTTTTAAGGAAAGCTCCACAAGAGAAGCTAAAAAGCCACGTTTCCAAGCCAAATTGCGCAAACAAGTAAGAAAGTGGGTCTTTCCTGCTCCAAAGGATCCTCTAATAAGCTTAAAAGCGGAGCCGCGGCCACCCTTTTCCATGGCTTTCAAGTAATGCTCATCTAAAATTTTTAGTGGTTCGTCGAGCCCAACAGTGACAAACTCGATGCCATGCTCGGGAGGGAGTCCCAAAGATCCCATACGTTCAATTATTTCGGAAGCTAGAAACTCAGAAGGCTGAGCTTCAGGTTCAGTCATAAAACTGTTAGGCAAAGCAATTACTCCTTATTTTGGAACCAAAGCGATAAATAATATTGACCGCTGCCGACACCATCATCAAGCCAGAAAACTTGTTCTTTATTTTTGGTGGTGCCTATGGTAGCTGTGCTTAAATTTAAGCGTAAGCCACGACGCTGCAACCCTCCGCAACGGCGCAAACGCACTATATCCCAACAGAACTGAGCTCGCGAATATTCTTTAAAAGCGGAAGCCGATCCATTTTCGGTAAATTCACGATTTTGGCGTAAAACAGCCAAAACAGCCCAAATATCATGCAAGGGAACGCGATCTCCAACACCTTTGCGACGACAGCGCAGCATAATTTTGTAAGCAGTCCAAATATCATCGAACATTTCCCGGCAGAAAAGTTCTTGTCCCTGCTCACTTTCCGCCAACACTCCCTCAGCTAAAGGCGTCTTGTAACCGTTGTTATTGAAAAGAGCCGTTTGCTCTTCTAAAGTGCGAAAAAGCAAGTCGGAGTCAAGCGGCAAATTGTCAGCCAGCAAAACTCGTGCATAAGCTAAGCTGAAAGTACCACTAGCAAATTGGGGACGCACGGCAAAGGGGCCAACTTTAAACTCCAGTGGCTCCGAACCCACACAACGAACTTCCCAGCGACTTTGAGCCGCTTTGGACTTAAAATTTTTGCGAAAAGCGACTTCGGCTTCCTTCAAGGCCCAAGTTCTAACTTGGCTTACTTTTTCGCTGTAAAGGGGCCAATTTTTAGCTACGCGACGTTCTTGCCAAAAGCGGAAAGCTTGGGCTAAACGAGCCAAATTAGCTAAGTTGCGATTGCGTTTGCAACGCCCCAAAGCTTCCAATAGTGCCTTACCAGCTTCAATATCAGCAGCCGACTCAGCACGAACTTCTTTTATAATCAGCTCTGCTTCTTCCCAAGAGCCGGAAAATTTTGAGCTGAGGCCATTATTTGCCATTAGATGCTCCATTGCGCACAATTTTGACTTTGCTCTCGAGGCTGAGACTCTCTAAGCAATCTTCCAAAACGACAATACTGCCTTCAGTTCCTTTTTGATACGCTTCTTTAAAAGCTGAAGCAGTATCATACATAAACTGAGCTTTAGTATAGCAACTTACATTATTTTTGCTTGGGTGACGACCGAAATTGCCAGCCACTAAGCCTATGCTATGAACGATAGGCCAGAGCTGAGCCAAAGTAAAATCGGTACGTTCTGACGACAGAACTGAAGCAGCCGTCACTAGACGCATTAAAGCTAAACGAGACACAGTTTGCTTTTCTTTCAGTTCCGACTCCGCTTTGCATAAATTTTCAATAACGGAAGACGGAGCTAAAGTGCAAGGCTTGGCTACAGGCACTCCACCGATAGAGAGGCTAACACTGTCGGAAGCGAAATCTACAGTTATACAAAAGACGCCCACAGCAACAGAAACAGGAGCTGTGCAATCGTGAATTTCTGCAGCCCAAGAAGCAGCAATATCTTGCAAAGAGGAGCATTCTAAACCTCTGGCAGCAGCTTCGTGGGCCAATTCTTGCCAAAAGGCGGCAGCCAATTCATGCATTTCGCGTTCCAAAGGCGCACTCAAGGCTCGCCAAGGTAACTCCACTTCGAGACCGACTTCCAAACTAGCCAAACAAGCCGAGGCTTTGTTGACACTATCGACATCAGGCAAAGATGCTTGCTGACGACGCATAAATTTAAGCTGAGCTTCTAGCCTAGCGGCAGTCTCATCTAGCAATTCAGTGAAAGTATCTGTGCGTTTTTCAGCCATAACCTTAACAAGAGCAACACTCAGCCACTACCTGGCAAATGCTATCTACTAATCCTTTCAATTCAGGCAACGAAGGCCCCTCAGCCATAACTCGAATTAAATTTTCAGTTCCGGAAGGACGAACTAATAATCGGCCTTTGCCCTTAAGACTCTCTTCTACCGCTTTTACGGCCTCATTGACACGTTTATGTGAATTCCAAGTATGTTTGTCTTTCACTTTAACGTTAACCATATATTGAGGCTTTTTCTCGACCGCTTTGGCAAGCTCAGAGAGAGGCTTACCGCTATCTTTGATAACTTGGCTGAGCATTACGCCAGTAACTAAGCCATCGCCAGTAGTAGCATAATCTAAGAAGATAATATGACCAGATTGTTCTCCACCCAAAACCGAACCAGATCGGCGCATCTCTTCCAATACATAGCGATCGCCAACGGCTGTACGAGCCATTTCAAAGCCATTAGCTTGGCAAGCTTCTTCCAAACCCAAGTTGGCCATGACAGTAGTGACGATACGCTTGCCGGAGAGCTTGCCATCTTTGTCGAGCCATTTACCAAAGAGCAGCAGCATATGATCGCCGTCAATCATCTGGCCTTTTTCATCACAGGCTAAGCATCGATCGGCATCACCATCGAAGCAAAGGCCGAAATCGGCGCCCAAGCTGACCACCACGCTTTGCAAAGACTCGGGATGAGTCGAACCGCACTGGTTGTTTATGTTTGTACCATTAGGGTGGCTATGCAATACAGTAACGTGGGCTCCGAGGTTGTGGAAAATATTTTCAGCTAAAGCCGAAGAAGCGCCATTGGCGCAATCCAAAACGATATTCAAACCGTCTAAACGTATTTTAGCGATTCCAGCTACATAATTGGCATACTCGTGCTGAGCTTCCTGGCCATCGATAATAGCGCCAATATTGCCCTCAATTGCGCGGGGTAACTCTTCGGCTTTAGCAATTAACTCTTCTAATTCGTCCTCTTGCTCGTCGCTAAGCTTGTAACCATCAGCTCCAATCAATTTTAAGCCATTATCATAGAAAGGATTATGGCTAGCGGAAATAACACAACCGCCTTGAGTGTTGTAACGGCGAATAGCCCAAGCAACTCCGGGAGTAGGAATAACCTCCAAACACAAAGCATTGACTCCAGAGCTAATCAAGCCACAAACATAACTATATTGTAAAAGCTGACCACTGATACGGGTATCCCTACCGACTGCGATTACTGGTCTTTTACAAATTTGCTCGGAATTGCCATCCTGAAACTGTTCTTTTACCAAGCAACCATGAGCTCTGCCCACTTTAAAAGCCAATTCGGGAGTAAGAGTATCGTTTGCCCGACCACGAATTCCGTCTGTACCAAATAAACGCGCCATAACTAAAATATTCTCACATTTCTTTGCTTTGAAGAAGCACGAATGTCCATTTGCAACCGCCTTTCGTCCATTCCCCAAGGAAAAAGGCCAATTCTAAAATGGTCTCTGCCACCCCTCAAATTTGAAGCCAGCGTCTTCAATATTTTGTTGATTTATCCCTGCCCCCAAGGGCGATTGAGCCTTTATAAGACCGAATAACCTAAGGAGCGCTTAACTAAAAAAAGTTAAGCGCTCCTTAGCTCAGTTTGCATAAAGCAACTAAAAACGGTATTCATCTTCTTGGCCTGGAGGCTCAATCGCTTCAGGCTTTACCTTCGGAGCGACAGTAACGGTCACGCTATTTTGAGGTAATTCTGGTACTCGATATTTGCTAGGCAAAATAAGCTTAACTTTTTTGCTAATAGTCTTACCTTCATACTTAAAGACATAGTGCTCAACTTCAAGTGAATCGAAAGTTATTTTGTCAATGTCGTCACCACTGAGGTAGACTTCTTCAGGCGAAACTAGCACCTGGTAATCTTCACCGCTGCGGCTTTTGACAGAGACATTACTTAAATCTACCTTCACTTTGCGTACTGGATAAGCAGGCACGGTTACAAAAACGCTATTGGTATATATTTCTACATCATTAACCTTATTGCCATTGACATCAATAGCATTTAGAGTAACGGCTTTGGTACTAAAACTAGAGTTGATACCAGAAATAGAAATAGGTACCGAGACACAAGAAACTTTATCTACATCTTCCATGCTGCCCACGATGCGCACTTTAGAAGGCTCTACCATAGGAGCTTCCAAACGACAACTATCGCTGGGTTTGCCAACTAAATTTATCTTTACAGGAACACTAGCGAAAGTACGCTGTGAAATTGAAGCCCAAACATGACTAGGCTCAACTTGAGAAACTTCCGCTCCTCCGGGAGCCATAGCGTCAACAGCTTCTAAACTGGTGCCCGGCTTATTGCGTTTGCTTAGATCGACTACTACTGATATAAGCTTGGGATCGATGCGATCGATCACGTTTTTAGTACCGCTGATAGTGACGGTAACTTCACGAGGATTTATCGAGCTTATCAACTCATTGTTGCTGGGAGCCAAAATATCGATAGGCTTAGTGTAAACGCGCTGAGCAGGCAATTCACTAATGGGCTTAGCCAAAGTCTTGACTAGCATAGCCGTAACTATAGCCAAAAGAAAAGCCAGCATTTTTAAGCCAAAGTTGTTGCGTAAGCGGGCCCACATTTAGTCATCACCTCCTATAGCGTCACCAATAGTGCGGAACAAATTGAAGGTAGTAAAACGTCTATGTTTTTCTTTGTTCCATTCACTCATAAGCTCTCGAGCCAAAGCTTTACGCACTTGAGCTTCTTCAATCATAGGTTGGCTAAAAGCACCATCTTTAGCGATACGTATTTCGCCAGTTTCCTCGGAGACAACAACAACGATAGCGTCACTTTGTTCGGTAATGCCGATAGCGGCCCGATGACGCGTACCAAAGCGCGAATCTACCACAGAATCAGTCAAAGGCAAATAGCAAGCTCCAGCCAAAAGACGACCGTCACGAATGACCACAGCTCCATCATGCAAGGGAGTTTTGGGACGAAAGATCGTTTGTAAAAGTTTGGCAGAAATGAAACCATCTACAATTTGGCCAGTCTCCACTACTTCTTGCAAGCCGGTCTCTTGTTCTAACACAATAAGAGCTCCGAAGCGAGTTGTGGACAAATTGTAAGCAGCCAGAGCTATCTCGTCGATAATGCGTTTTAATTCTTCTTGGCGGATTTCACTTATACCATTAGAAGAAATTAGACCACGCTGCCCAAGTCTAGTTAGAGCACGACGTAATTCAGGTTGAAAGACAACAGGCAAAGCCACCAAAGTGGAGACTAAGATGCCGTTCAGGATGTAGCTCAAAGTTTGCAATCTGGCAATATAAGCCAAACCTTGCAGCAACAGAAGAGCGCCGATTCCCTGCAAAATTTGCAGAGCACGCGTGCCTTTTATGAGTAGCAATATGTAGTAGAAAAATACTGAGACTAAGAGGACGTCGATAAAATCCCAATAGGTGACGTCACGCAATAGAGCATATACTCGTTCTAGCAATCTAAATCTACCCCGGGTGAAATGAAACCGCTACATAAAAAAACTGAGGCAGCTTCCTAGAGACATATTTGGCGGCTGATTGGCCGTATATTCTATTTATTTAGCGACTCAATAAAGAGCTGAAACGGCGCATACAAGCTCCGGCAGCCGCACAAGTAAAGAAGCATTTAAAGGCATTGAAAGGTAAAATTGCGCCGATTAAATAGCTGCCCATAGACATGGGAACGAATTCCGCAAAAAGTTCTCTGAGCAAAAAATAAATGCCAAAATTGACAGGCAACATAACAGCTACGGTGATCAGAGAACCGAGCACCATAGCTAGGCAAAGGCGTTTATAAGAGAAATCTTCACCTTTAGACAAATTGTAAAAGCTTGAAGAAGAACAAACTAACACCAAGCCTGTAATTAAATTAGCCGGCACGCCTATAAGTTCTAAAGGATGGAAATTAATAAGCATGAAAAGTGCACACTTAATAATTACAACCAAAGCTCCAACCCAAGGGCCGAGTGAAAAAGCCAAAACTAAAGCGGGTACTTCGGCAAAATCGAAAGTCAAAAATGGAGCGATAGGTATAATAGGCAGTCTGACAGCTAACATAAGTAAAAGCGACAGAGCAGCCATAATGGCAATTTTCATCCAAATGGATAAGCTAAAAGAGGTTGGAACTTGGTTATCACTCCCAGATAGAGAAACTTTATTGTCGTCAGCCATTCGTTTATCCATTCTGAGTTTGGGGCTTAGTCATAGAGGTATCAATCCAGCGCAAGTAATCTTCACTGCTTTTGCCCAGTGGCACAGAAATTATTTCCGGTATATCGTAAGAATGAAGTTGCTTGATAGAAGAAATCAATTCGTCTAACTTGTCTTGTCTGGTTTTCATAATCATAAGCGTCTCGCGACACTCTTCGATTTTGCCTTCCCACCAATATATAGAAGATATTTTGGGCACCAAATTTACACAGGCTGCCAAACGCTCTTCCAAGACATGATGAGCGATGGATTTTGCTTCTGAAGTAGACGAAACGGTGACCAAAACCACATGGTACGTAGAATCCATAAAAGTATCTTACCTCTCCTCTGTTTTCTTAACAAAAAAAATACCTAAGCACAGCCGCTTTTTGCTTAACGGTAGCGTCCCCTTTTTAATTTTTTGCGACTGCGTTTCTCTGATAAGTGGCCAGGCAAGTCTTGAGCATCAGCTATAACTATCACTGAAGGAGACTGAGAGTATTTCACAGCTTGATAAACCCAAGTATTTCCTTGAACGTGAACGGCTTGACCTAACTCTATAAGCTTGCATTGTTCATCAATAATAAGTACGCCTACTCCGCAAACCTTAACGGTATCGAAAGCGGTTATTTCAATTGAATCTCCCTTGCGACCATTATATCCAGATAAATCTATGCGAGTAATCTCTGGAGGCGTAAAGAAATCACGCGCCGCCAGTTCCAGAGGGCTCATTCCCAATCTAGTAGCAGCTTCGACATATACGGGTTCGCGTTGAGCTGATTCGGCATAGGCCAAAGCATCTTGAAAGCACTCCCAGCAGAGGCTGTCCGCTTCACAACTGGCCCCATTAGGATGGATTAGACGATGAATCTTATCCGGTGCCACCTCTAAAGGTAAAAAGTGCTCTGGATAGAGCTCATCTGTATACTCGGCTTCACCTTGGCCTTTAGACACAAAGCCTCCATCTTGCTGTTTCTGACTATTTAAATTGTTGGGCCAGTTGGCTGACAATATATTTGTACCCCTATGCAAAAATATCCAATTATAACCTAGCCTAGTCGCCAATACTTGCTTCCCTACCTACAGAAAGCAAAAAATGCCCCTTGATCTCCTTTTAACTCCCCTTGGTGACGGCGACAGTTGCTCCCCCAGGATGCTTTTAATCTAATTTTGCTAGAAGTCCTCCCCCTTTGAAGTGTAAACAAAAGAACGACGCAGCCAATTTATCTTGCCATCTCCCGCCCTCGTGAATGTGAGTAGGTTCACCGCCATAAAAAAAGGCTCCTGCCAAAGAAAAGGGCTACCTCTGCTCTCAGCCGGAGTGAAATTGCTACGAAAATGGCGAGATTTTTTGCAAGAGCCAAAAAAGGATTTTGTCAGTAGCACTAGAACAGAGCATACACCAGGCAGGGGAGTCGGTATTCTCCGGCTGAGATGGCGGTGTAAGCTGTCTACCCTTAGAACCTGATCCGGGTAATGCTGGCGAAGGGAGCTTGGTTTTTTCTTTTCTGGCACTTTGTTCGATTATCGAGCCAAAGCAAACAGAGAGTAAGATTATTTCTGTGTGGGAGAATTATGGCAGACAGTCCTGTTACCGGTCAGACCAATCCAGCAAATGGCAACGAAGACGTATTTGCTCAGTTGCGCAAACTTGCTGAAATAAGCCATCAAATCGAGCAGCACGCACGTATGCAAGCTTCGGCTTACAATTTCGTTCAAGCCGGCGAAATAAAACGCCGCATCGAAGAACTGACAGAAAATCAGAACAGATTAGTCATGGATATTGTCGGCCGTCATCCCGACGTAGAGGTTCGTGATCGATTTGTAAAATTGGCTCACAAAATAGATGATTACCGTCCTCAAATAAAATCTTGCGAAGATCCTCAAGAGCTTAAGAAGTTGCAAAAAGAAATTGACGAAGCTGTCGAGGAGTGGGTCTATCAATTCCAGGTAATCGTTTCTGAGATTGTAGGCGTCAAGCCTCCGGATTCACCTATTCAAGGGGAGAGTCCCTTCTAAAAAAACATTTGCACTTTTTCTTTATAAGCAAGGCCCCTGTCTTCTTTCAGAAGAGTAGGCGCCTTTTTTTATTTGTTCAGTTAATACATTTTGTAGATATTTTTCTCTAAATTTTCACGTTAAAAAAATCTTACCAGAAAACGGGATCGCTTCTAATGGGCATAGAAGTCTGCTCCTCCAGCAGCTTATTTATGAAAGGCGTGTTTATGGACTCTCTTCCCTCTGCACAAGAAAAAAGCAACGTTGCCGAATCCGGAGCCGTAAGCTTTAAGATATACGAACAGCTTCGTGCTGAAATTCAGCATCTCAAACAAGAACTCGTTTCTGTTTCCGAACAAAATGTTGACCTAGCCATTCAGTTAGGACAAATTGACGAATTAAATGGTGTTGTAGCCGAGCGTAACAGCCAGATAGAGCGCCTCAACCAAGAGGCCGTCGCTCTAAATAAGACTATTACAGATCTGACACAACAACTCAGCCACGAAACTGAGCATGCCCAAAAGTCAGACATGCGTATTGAAGAATTGCTCACTCTGGAAGCAGAATTGAGAGCAGATCTCAAACAATCTCAAGAAGAATGTCTCGATCTTAAAGCACAGATCGAGCGCCATTTAGCTTCTATCGCCACTTTACAAGAAGCCCTCGCTCAAGCTCAAGCTTCCAACGCCCGTCACGTGGCCGCTCTGGAATCTTTGGAAGCTTATATTAGCAAGCCGGACGAGCAAGAAGACAAAGAGGATACTCCTCCTCTGCTCCATTTAAAAAATGCTTTACACGAGATTTTGGGTACCGCAGGTCAGGTTATATTCAACCGTGCCTGTCGTTTAGTGGGTGCTGATGCTGACAATTTAGCTGCCGCTACATCCGAGCAATTACAAAAAGCAGCTATTTCCATTATTTCTCCCGCTTTGCGCTTGTGCCGTGGCGAGCAAATGATTAAAAATTTGCAAGAGCGCATTCGCTCCATTTGTGCTTCAGTGGGTGAAATTAGCCCCGAACTGGAGGCAGCTTTAAGTGGCTCTGCTAAAACAACTATAGCCACTTCAGCAAGTACTACTTCAGAAAATCAAGAACCTGTTGTGAGTACTCCAGCTGAGCAAACTGTCCAAGAGGTAAATGAAGATGAAAAGAAAGAGGAGATAACCACCCCCTCCTCTGCTATTTCTGAAGAAGAAGTAACTAAAGTAGACGCTTCTACCACCGACACTGAAGAAGTAACTTCTGCTGAGCAACCTTCTTCTGCTCAAGAAGATGAACAAGTCGACAAAAAAGGCGAAGAGCCAGACGAAGCTTCCTCCACCAAAGAAATAAAAGAAGAGGTAGCCATTGTTCAAAAAGATACAGAAGAAGAAGAAGAAGAGCCAGAATTAAGCATTTTTGCCAATTACGATTACGAAGATTCAGATATTAAAGAAGACGAACAAGCTTCCGAGGTTTCCTCTGCCGCCGAGCAAAAGGAAGCTGATCAAGAGTCAGTACAAGAAGTGGCCCTTGAAAAAGGGAGCGAAAGCACAGAAAATGCTGAAGCTGAGACACCCAAAGCAGACGAAATTGCTGAAGCCGAAAAAGATGAGGATAATGGCGATACTAAGGAAGAGCCTGTTCACGAGAGTGTAAAGAGCAGCCACTCCGTCGGCGATCAGTTGGTACGAAATACAGAAGTACCCAATCGCACATTGTCAGACAAGCGAGCTCAGGAGTTTAATGCTACTTTTAAAGCTATTTTGGACGGTACCCAGACCAAGTTCCAAGATCACGTAGTCGATCTTATTTATAAGATGATCTGGGCTCCCAAGCAAATTCCCGAGCGAGACCGCGCTTGCACACGTCCTAAGCAAATCAATAAATTATCCCAATCGATCATCCGTTCTTCGGTAGACTTTGATCTCGATCAAATAATCGAATGGCTCAATTATTTGGTTATGCCTAAACGAATCAATACTTATGTGCCCGAAGATCGCCTGGCTCAGTTGGGCAATATTCGCACTCGCCAAGATAGTGAAGTGCAAGATTTACTGAATGTAGTTGAGGCTTTAAATAAACGTATTTTCCGCAAAGATCGCTTGAAAGTCCACTTCTTTGACGGTCCTTACATGTATTTAAGCTATACCAAGTCTAAAGAACCGCATCTCTACTTTAATAATGCTATTGTCAGCAAATTCAACCAAGCCCAACAAACTTTCTTCGCTGCTAGAGCTTTATTTAGCTTACAACGCAGCTACTTTGAATTAGAAGCAGCTTGGCAAGCGGTTACTCGCCAGCCAGACTACGATCCTCTGGTTTTCGGTTCTACCTTATTGAAACGCTCTTTAGCTTTAGCTTCAGAGAAATCGATTGCCATTCCGGCCAACCTGGCAGATGAAATTCAAAATGCTTGGAATATAGAATCAAATCAAGAATTGCTTAACTTAGTAGATCGTTGCTACAAGTCCACTAAGTTTGCTCAATTCAGTTATATTAAGGAGTTGCTCTCTACTTCTACTCCTTTCCAACAAAGCATGAATATTGAAGGCGACGCTTTTACTCTGAAGTTCTGCAATGTCTATGATGCTTCTTTAGCTATCGTAACGCTTTTGAGCGGTAGCGAAGTGGCAGAGCAATATGCTCAAGAAGGCTTTAATGAGCTTTTCTCCGATCGCAGCTTGCCACAAACTTATTTGCAACAGCGCTTAAGCAACTTGTGGCTCAGCTACTATATAAATGGAGATGAGTTTGCTTTCTAAGTGAATTTATTCTGAATCGTGCGTCCATAAAAAGAGCGCTGCTTGGCAACAATTTTTCCCAGCAGCGTTCTTTTTTTAGACTATATAATTAGTATATTCTCGCCTAAGCCAGAGCTTTGGCACCTTTTAGTTAAAGAGCCAACTACTTAAGTAACGCTCACCGCAATCAGGCAATAAAGCCACAATTCTCTTACCTTTAAATTCCGGACGTTTGCTGAGCATTAAAGCAGCATGAAGTGCAGCTCCGGAGCTAATGCCTATAAGCAAACCTTCTTTAGAAGCGGCCAAACGAGCCACTCGGCCAGCATCTTCGGAAGTAACTTTAATAATCTCGTCAATAATTTTAGTATTTAAAACCGCAGGCACAAAACCGGCGCCAATACCCTGAATTTTGTGTGGGCCAGGCTTACCACCAGAAAGCACAGGAGAATCGGAAGGTTCTACGGCAAAGAGCTTAGCTTCAGGATTGTAGCCTTTGAGAACTTCACCTACACCAGTGAGTGTTCCACCGGTACCTACTCCAGCTACAAAAGCATCTACATGACCGTTGGTATCACGCAAAATTTCTAAAGCGGTAGAATGTTTATGAATTTCGGGGTTGGCCGAATTATTAAATTGCTGAGGCATAAAGGATCCAGGATTCTCACGCACCAACTCTTCAGCTTTTTCGATAGCTCCCTTCATACCCTTAGCGCCTTCAGTTAAAACCAACTCGGCACCATAAGCAGCTAAAAGCTTTCTGCGCTCGATACTCATGGTATCAGGCATAGTCAAAATTAAACGATAACCTTTAACAGCAGCCACCAGAGCCAGACCAATACCAGTATTACCACTGGTAGGCTCGATAATTAAAGATCCGGCCTTAAGCTTGCCTTCCTTTTCGGCTTTCTCGATCATGGCTAAGCCAACGCGATCTTTAACACTACCGCCAGGATTAAAATATTCTACCTTAACTAAAATTTCAGCGCCGCCTTCATTGAGCTTATTGATACGCACCAAAGGGGTGGAACCGATTTTTTCCAAAATACTGTCATAAATTTTTTCACTCACGATTAAAATACTCCTGACATTTTATTTTCTATCGAGACTTAGTGTAATAAAAGCTACTATTTTAGTCAACTTAATTTTTATTAAAAATTATAGCAAATTAGCTTAAATTTCCGAAAAATCAAAGTAAAAAAATATTTTTACTACTTAAAATACGACTAAAAAAGTAGTATATTTACTTAGTAATAAACTTAATTCAGAGGCTTTAATCAATTATGAAAATTTCTACCCGAGGACGCTACGGTCTGCGCATTTTAATAGATATAGCTTTATATGACTTGGCGTCCAAACCGCGCATGGTACGTGAAATTGCCGAAAGTCAAGACATATCGGAAAAGTATATCAGTCACTTAATTATTGACTTGCGCAAGGCCGGTTTTATCAAGTCTATTCGTGGAGCTGGTGGTGGCTATCGTTTAGCCAAATCTCCTGCGCAAATTAAGCTTCTGGATATTATAGAAGTGATGGAAGGACCAATCAATTTGGTCAATTGCGCAGACCAGAACCAACTCTGTCGGCGTTCAGTTTTGTGTCCGGCTAAAGATATTTGGCTGCAAATTTCTCAAGAATTTCGCACAGTTTTAGCTAAATACACTTTACAAGACTTCCTTAATCAATATATGACTAATGGGGAGCAATTTTTAGACTATTGCATTTAGGGCTCTCACCTATCTTAGCAACTATAAAAATAAAATAATCCTCGAAATGGCTTCTTGATAGAAGCATCTCGAGGATCGTAAAGGTAGCGTGATAGGAAACGGGCTACAAACTTTAACCCCAACCCAAACTTGCTTTACCACGGGAAGAGCATTAAAGCCACCGACTTAGTCCAATAAGCGACAGCCTGATCCCACTTGCCACGCTGGTAGTAAAGAGTGCCCAAGTTGTGATAGACATGCCAGAACTTAGGATTGAGCTGTACTACTTTATCCCACTCCAAGCAAGCCAATTCGATCTTGCCTTGTTCCAAATAAGCTTCACCCAAGTTGTAGTAGGCTTGCCAATAACGGCTGTTAATTCCAGCCACTCGCTGCCATTCGACTACAGCTGCTTCAATTTGAGCTCGCTGATAGTAGTAGGTATTACCTAAATTCCAGTGAGCAGGCCAATGTTGATCTTCAAATTGAACAGTCTTTTGCCATTGGTTGATAGCTTCATCAAATTGCGACAAGTAGAAATAGGCATTGCCAAGGTTGTAGTGAGCTTGCCAAAAACCGTATTTGGCTTGAGTAGCTTTTTCCCATTCGGGAATAGCCAGCTCTACTTCACCTCGATCGTAGTGTAAGTTGCCCAGGTTATATCGAGCCTCAGCAAAATCTGGGTTGACTTCCAAACACTTTTGCCATAATTCGACAGCACTGTCAACTTCGCCGTCCTCCATATGCATACTGCCAATATTGTAAAGAGCAATCGCAAACTGAGGATCGAGCTCCAAAGCCTTATTCCAATAGTCTTTAGCTTCTTCTTTGCGCCCCTTACGATAGTAGGCGTTGCCCAAATTGTAGAGGACTTCAGCAAATTGGGGGTTGAGAATTAAGGCTTTTTGCCATTCTTCGATAGCTGAATCGAGCTTACCTAAGCGGAAATAGCCATTACCTAAGTTGTAATAAGCGGGAGCGAACTTAGGATTTAAGACAGTAACTGTGCGGTATTCCTCGATTGATTCTTCGATTTCGCCATTGCGATAGTGAGCTGAACCTAAATTGTAGTGGGCCACAAAGTTGTTGGGGTTCAGATCGACAGCTTTACCATACTCGGTAATAGCGTCGCGCAAACGGCCCATACCATCTAAGGCTGTGCCTAAATTGTTGTGAGTTAAGGCATTGTAAGGATCGAGGCCGGTGGCTTTATTCCACTCCATAACGGCCAAGTCCAACTTGCCTTGCTTGTAATAGTTGTTACCTAAAATATTGTGTAAAGCCGCTTCAGAAGGGCTGATCTTACTGACGTTGCTGGATTCTTCGCTGACGCCCTCGATTTGCAAATCTTTAATCAAATCGGTGACGGTCTGGTAGCGCTCTGCCGGATCTTTCTTTAAGCAACGCAAAATGGCTTGTTCTACATTGCGCGGAATAGCCATATTGTAAGTTGTGGGCGGTTCTGGTTCTTTAGTAAGATGGAGCTGAATGACGGCAGGCAAGTTGTCTGCAATAAAAGGCACACGCCCAGCCATCATCTCGTAGAGCAAAATGCCTAAAGAATAGATATCGGCGCGACGGTCAACTTTTTCACCGCGTGCTTGCTCAGGAGAGAAATAGAAACACGAGCCTATAACTTGTCCTGGCTGGGTGAGAGTTTGGGAAGCCTCTACCCAAGCGATACCAAAGTCGCCAACTTTGACGTCGCCATTGTCGGTAACCATAATATTGCCCGGCTTAACGTCACGGTGGACAATACCATGCTGGTGGGCATAATCTAAAGCACGGGCGGCGGGTATGAAAATTTGCAAGGCCTCCTCTACACTGAGGTGACCATGCTCCTTCATATATTTATCTAAAGAAACGCCCTGGACAAACTCGAAGACTAGAAAATAGATGCCTTCGTGCTCGTTAATGTCATAAATTGCGGTAATGTTGGGATGATTTAAACGCGCCGCAGCCTGAGCTTCGCGAATGAAGCGATCTTTGCACTCAGGATTGCCAACTAGCTGTTGAGAGAGGATTTTAATAGCGACTGAACGGTTCAACAAAGGATCGTGTCCTTTGTAGACGACACCCATTCCGCCTCGTCCCAACTCTTCTATAATGTGGTAGCGACCGATAGTCGCACTGACCATTGTCATGTACTGCCAGGCTCCTTAGCAGAATTTAAGCCCGCTTACAGAACGAATCTGCCTTCTTTTCCAAAAGAACAAAAAAATACAAACGACAGCAAGCGCAGTAAGCCTTGTCTACATTCCACTAAGAAGCCATAACTTCCTACTATATAGAAAGTTGCCTCTTAGCTTCTCTCCATCTCTTCACGAGCTGGATTATGAGAGCCGATACGTAAATTAGGGCATTCTCGCTTTAAAGTCTCAATAAAAGAGGGAACTCCCATAGCTTTTTCGGTAGGTGAATCTATTTGAGTAAAGAGCCAATCGGGATCGATATTTAAGTTGCGCAATTGCACCATATTGACATCGAGCTCATTAAACATCTTCACCAAAGCTTCTACTTCTTT
The DNA here is from genome assembly GCA_002407045.1 of Candidatus Bruticola papionis. Lineage (GTDB taxonomy): Bacteria > Vulcanimicrobiota > Xenobia > Xenobiales > Xenobiaceae > Bruticola > Bruticola papionis. The sequence continues at coordinate 62,566 of DHKB01000022.1, forward strand.
GGGAGTATCGGTTAAACCGGGAAGTAAAAGTAAATTGACAGAGATCCACACACCACGCTCACGCCCCAGCCTAATAGTTTGCAAAACGTCAGCGAATTTGTAGCCTCGAGGCTGATAATAGCCATTATAAGTCTCTTCTCTGGCCGAGCACATAGAAACACGCATAGAAGTAAGGCCAGCTTCAAAAAGCTTGAAAGCATTTTGAGGCAACGAACCATTGGAGTTCATATGTAAAGTGCCTTTATCGGTATGCTGACGGATAATTTTAATGGCTTCGGCAGCTCTAGCAGCTTGCAACAAAGGCTCACCTTCACACCCTTGACCGAAAGTAAAAATAGGGCGCTCCGATCGACCTATATGGAAAAGCCCGAGCTCGACAATTTCTTCTACTGAAGGAGTGAAGTTTAAGCGAATTTGGGGAGAAGGCGGCGCTCCATCAGGCTGCTTGGAAATACAACCGCGGCAGCCAGCATTGCATTGAGGCGAAATAGGCGAAGCCCCTTCCCAACGGCCATAGAAAATATTTTGCGCGTTATAGCAACCATACTCTTTAGCGCAAATTTCTAATTGGCCTAACAGACGATTGTGGGGAAAGCGCTCCTTTACTTCTTTAATGCAATCATCTAATTCGAGCAAAGCATACTTACAAGGATCCCAACGTGGATTATTCTCTGTTTGTACGGCTGCACACCAAAGCTGGCCATGATGGGAAAAAACAGCCGTATAGCCAAAAATTGGCAAAGTCTCGGAGCCAGCTTCGACTTCCCAAGCTGGCAACAAAGTTCTAGTCCAGCCAGAAGGCAACTGAGCGGCCAAAACATAGGCACTTTCACAAATTAAGGGTTCATTGTCAGTACTTTCGCCTACTTCCCAGGCCAAAGGCAAGCGGCCTGGCAAGTATTGCAATTGTGCATTTTCTGGTAATGGTGAAAGCTCATCTCGGTGCGGCGGACGTATAGTCATACCACTGCGAGCGGCTGCCCGCAGACTTGGTTCATCCCAAAACTGTCCTTCTTCATCGGAGCATACCAACGCCCAGGCTGCTTCGATAGGAGTGGCCACTTTTCTAGCTTGAGCCTGAGCATTTTTATGCTTGCCAAATGCAGACGAAGAATTATGTTTGTTGTTACTTTTGGAATTATGTGATTTGCTCATATTTATACCGTCCGCCCATTTTTTGCCGCTTTATCCAATATTCTGATTGGAATTGGCAGACGAAGATTCCTTAGTCTTATTCTTGGTGAAACGCCCTAAGAAGTCCTTATTGTCGCTAGTCTTCTTGAGGTTATCAAGCATAACGATAGTTGGGTCGCGCTCTCCAGCGTAAGTATCCAAAGTATGCCTTAAAAGCGTCATAGTTGAGAGAGTGGCCGCATCTTGCAAATACTCATCATGGCGTGTACTACTCTTCTTAACATCAATAGCAGGGAAAATACGTCTTTCAGCCAGTTTGCGGGAAAGGCAAATTTCGTTATTGCCCGTGCCTTTAAATTCTTCGAAAATAACTTCGTCCATACGTGAGCCAGTTTCAATTAAGGCCGTAGCCACAATAGTTAAACTGCCTCCGTTTTCGAATTTGCGAGCTGAACCGAAGAAATGCTTGGGAGTACGCAAAGCCGAAATATCTAAACCGCCAGATAAAGTACGTCCCGAATTGGGAGTAGCATTGTTGCAAGCACGTCCCAATCTAGTCAGGGAGTCAAAAAGAATAACGACATCTTTGCCCAGTTCGGTCAAGCGCCTAGCTCTTTCCAAAACTAATTGGGTAATATAAGCGTGATTTTCCGGTTCTTCATCAAAAGTTGAAGCCACAACTTCGCCCTTTATAGAGCGTTCCATGTCAGTTACCTCTTCAGGACGCTCATCGATTAAAAGGGCTATCAAAATAGTGTCAGGGTAGTTGGTGGCAATACCGGCAGCGATCTTCTTTAAGCAAATAGTCTTACCAGCTTTGGGAGGGGCCACAATTAAAGAACGCTGTCCCTTACCAATAGGAGCAAAAAGATCGATCATACGAGCGGTCATATCGCCGCTGGAAGTTTCCAAGCTATAGCGTTCGTTGGGGAAAATAGGCACCAATTCATCAAAGGAAGGACGATGAATAGCCTTTTCTACAGGCAAATCGTTAATAGAAATGATTCGCTCCAAATCATAAGAACGTTCACCGCGCTTGGTAGATCTAACTATACCGCAAATTTTATCGCCGACACGTAAAGAATATTTCTTTATCATGGTATAGCCCACATGGACATCGTTGGCACTAGGCTTGTAGCTACAACCACGCAAGAAGCCATAATTTTGCTGACGAATATCTAAAATGCCAGTAACAATGGGGACATATTCCTCGTGCTCAGCAATAAAATCATCATATTGATCATCGGAATCATAGTCTTCGTAATAAGTATTGTCGTAACGGCCATAATTATTGTCATTGTTATAGCTAACTCGGCGAGGTTCGTACACATTATTTAACTCTCGACGACCGTAACGTGTATCATCCATGTAGCTAGATTTTACTTGGCGCTGCTGAGTGTAGCCATCATCTTCAAGATCATCGTAATCGTTTTCAGCTTCCAAATTGCGACGCATATCCGGCTGAGGCTGACGATTTTTACGACGCAAATCAGCTTGTCTTTCAATGCTTATGCGAGGAATAGAAGGACTCTGACGCAAACGGGCTGGCTGCCGCACTCCTTCTTCAAGAGAATCTTCAACTTCATTGACTTCGCTGTCGGCAGAACGACTATTGTAGAGGTCTCGTTGACGCACTGTGTATTGTTGCCGCTGCTTGCCACGTTCTCGACGAGGAGGTCTATTGACATATTTACTATCAGCGCTGGGAGCGGCAGCATAAGACTCCGGCTGACTTTCTTCTGTTTGAGACAAAACAGGCTCAGGATAAACGGTCTCGGCATGTTCTTCGGCAGCAGTATGTTCATTGTCAGCTTCAGCCTCACTAGCATATGGCTTACTCATAATAGCCTTATGCTCGGCAGAATATTGAGGGCGACGACCACGACGAACTTTGACTTCGGCAACTTCAGGTAGGACAGTAATGCGTTCCTGATTTTCTAAAATAATACCGATAAGATCTTCATGCTTTAAACGGCTTAATTTAGGGCACTTTATATTATTGTTGCGAATAATGTCTTGCAGTTGAGTCCTGTTGTAAGAAGTCAACATTTCGAACGTGAGATTACCCATATGCTATTTGTACGCTCCTTAGCTTAATCTTTTTTATTTAATAATACTGCAAGCTAATCTAGACCATTCTATAACTAAGAATGCCAATAATTCTGCCCACAATACACAATTGAAAACCAAAAAAAATGCCTATGTTTAGAAATATACTATTATTAGAAATACTCTACTATTGTTGGTTAGACGGTTTTTAATGCTTCATTTTTATTAAACTGTCAAACGTACTTTTTTTATAGCCACGATTCCAATCGCGGCGAATATTGTAAGTTCTATAAATAGATAAACAACATCAGGCATTATATTTGCCCAGGTTCCAGAAGTAAATATCAGCTTGCTAAATCCGTCATACAAGTACCAAGTCGGCAGAAAATAAGCGATTTTTTGCATTAAAGCATTATAATCGGCCATGGTAACCGGCATAATAAGTATCAAATAAATAAGCGAGTTGAGAGCTCCGCAAGCCGATTGGCTTTTGACGAAGGCACCCAAGATAATTCCGCCTATGGCAAAAATCAGTGATCCCAAGCAAATTAAAACGATAAGCGGAATAAATGAAGTTTTTACAACACAGCTAACCGCAGCTACCAGTATTGTAGATAAAGAAGCTAATATAAAACCACTGGCGATTTTACCTCCAAGAATTTCAGCCCAGCTAACTGGTGCCAAAAGTACAGCGCTCATAGTCTTATTTTCTAATTCTTCCGCAAAGGTGGAAGAAGTTACGGAAAGAGCGCCCAAACAAGTAAAAACCATCCATATGGGCAAAAACGCCAAGGCCATACTGCCACTACTATCGGAAGGGTTAATTTTTGTCACCCTAATATCGGCAGGAACTTCTTGTCCTACCATTTGACGCAAAGCAGTACGAACCAATTCGCGAGCAGTCAAAGATTTAGCCAGGCTGCTCTCATCGACGCATAATTCAAGGACAGGAAAAGAATCGCAGTGCAGCTCCTCATCAAAGTTGGCTGGTATATTGATAGCCAAGTCCAATTTTTTGTTGCGCACATCATTTTTTAATTCTTCCCAACTTTTTGAAGCTGAGACGATATCGCATCCTCCGTTGAATTTCATGCTGTTGACTAAACCGGAATTTACATTTCCGCAAACCCCGACTCTGACAAAAACAGGGTCTTCCACATTGAGTATGTTTGCAAAAAAAGCGACAACTAGAACTGGCCCTAGCAAAACAAACAAAAGACTATGGGAATGTAAAGCATCCTTCAAGTCTTTGCATAAAAAGGCAAAAACTGTACCACACATTTTTACAAACTAGAAATCGCTGTGAATGTTCAACAAGAAAGAAACAACAAACGGACAGATCAAAAATTTCCTGTACTCGTGCTGTTATAATACATTTCTAAATATAAAAAAGTCAAGTTTTCCCAAGATGCGTTTAATTAAAATACCGAACTTAATACAGATGTTTTTTCTCTGATTTTTCAACAAAAAAACGCCGACTACCTTTTACAACATAGCCGACGTTATAAATATTGCTTACAAATTTTTATCCTTCAATTTCGTTTCCACCCGTTTCAGGAGCAGTTACATTTTCATAAATAGAATCGACATCGACGAATTTATGCTGTTCCAAGTAACTGACCACATCTTCGGAATCGGCAGCTGGAATCGAAGCGATAGTGCATTGGAATCCCATCTTAGTTTTATCTTTAGTAGCCTCGATAACCTTAAAGTTGTAGCTGTCTTCCTTTTTAATCTTGGTGGCACACTTCTCGGCGACTTTCTTATCCGAGAATTTTTTACGAATTCTTAAGGCGGTACCGTTATTGATAATTTCTAATCCTAAGCTTCGGATATTATTTTTCTGAATTAAAGCTTGGCCTAAGGCTTTAACCATAGCATTATCCATGCCATCCATTACCAAATAGTAGCCATTGGGCACTTGGAAAGTATGTTTGACGCTAGAAGTGCTAATATCATAGCCGCGTTCGCTAAACTCTTTCTTCATCGCCGCAACGTCTTTCTGATTGGCCGTAAAAGCGGTAACTTGTACGGTGCGAGCATCGACGGCCGCTGTCTCCGAATTGACGTAATATATGGCTCCACCGGAAAGCAAAGCAATGACGAGGCTAAGTCCTAAAAGAAGCCTGCGAATCTGAGTAAGTTCTAAAGTCACCTTCCCACACCTCTACATAGAGTGTCGGCAGTTTTTCTCTGCACTATCCTCTCACTCCTGCCCTAAAGGAGGAGCAATTTAAGTATATAAAGTTACAGATCTTCAACTTGAGGTTCTCGTCCCACAAAGTGTCGAAATAATTGTTCCAATCCTGGCGCTTGCTTTACAAGTCGACCGCCTCGACGCACAGTAATTTCCCCAGGCAAGTATTGGCGACATAAATCTTGAGGATTGCCACAGCAAACCAAACGTCCATCATCCAAAATAGCTACTTGAGCGCACATTTCTTCAGCTTCCTCCAAATAATGGGTAGTCAAGAAGACTGTGCCTCCATTTTGGCAATATTTGTCTATTAGAAGGCGAACTTTAGCAGCAGCATTAGGATCAAGACCAGCAGTAGGTTCATCAAGAAAGAGAAGTTGAGGACGTCCTATTAAAGCTCTAGCTAAAGCCAAACGCTGGCGCATTCCTTTAGAAAGTGAAGCTACTCTAGAGTTTGCTTTGTCAGTTAAATTAACTAAATCTAAAAGTTCTTGCGCTCTCTTTTTAGGATCGTCAAGTCTAAATATCTGAGCAAAAAATAGTAAATTATCAACGACAGACAAACGCTCGTAATGACCAGCATTTTCCGGCATTACTCCAATTAAACGGCGCAACTGGGTTCCCTGAGCGCAAGGATCAAGCCCCAAAACTTCAACTTGGCCAGACGTTTTGGCTAATTGGCCACAAAGGATACGTACAGTAGTGGTTTTACCAGCTCCATTTACTCCCAGTAAACCAGTCACTACTCCCTTGGGAACGGTAAAAGTCAGTCCTTTCAAAACTTCTGATTTTCCATAATTAAAATGTAAATCTCGGACTGTGATCACCATTTCCAAACTTTGTTCTGCTGGTAAAGAATTTGTTTTATCCAACATTTTAAAGACCGACTTTCTGCAAAATAGACCACAATAAACCAGCACCGAATAAAAACCACGGCAAAAGTAAACGCCATAAACGCGGATAGTAGTTATAACTTTTGGCGCCTACACTCAGCTTAGATACGCAAAGGGCCAAAGTACAACCATTAAGCCAGCCTATACATTTAATAGAAGCTCCCTCGGCAGCTTGCCAGCCGACAAAAGATTCCAGACGCACCATTTTTTTATTTTCTTCCGAGAAGTCCAGCCAAGTATCATCCAGACCTGGTGTATCTTGGCGCCTAGCCACACCAGAAATAGATATAGGCACATATTTACATTTTTGCTCATATGTATCTACTTGTTTCCAAGATAGTGGACGTCCGCTAGCATATTCACTATTTATTTTTACTATGTAACCAAGCCCTAAAAACAATATGGGAGCTCCCCACAAACCTTGAGCAAAGACAGCCCATAAAACCATAACTAAAAACAGCAACCAAGGGAACCAAAGTCCAATAAAAGGCCTAGGAGGTGCAGGAGGAAGGCCTTCACGCCCGGCCCAAAACCAAGCGGCTTCTCGCTTAGCTTCCGCAAAATCTACTACAGAAATAATATCCAAATCGGCCATCCAGGCCGGCACGCGCACCGCTCTCCCCAATGGAGTAAGCAAAGCTTTCCTAATAAATTCAGCGTCAGAAGGCTCTACTAACTTGAGCGGCGGCTGTCCCCAGCGCAACGGACTTTCCAGCCTAGCGGCCAACCAACCAAAAATGCGTCCCAAATGCCAAAGCGGTCCCTGAGAAAAGTGCAAACGACCATAATCGGAAGTAAAAGATTCAAAAGCCCTCAGCAAAGCCGGGAAAGCCAATAAATTGCTATAAACCCAGCTGTAACTTTTGTTCCAACTGTTACGCAAAACAAGTTCTAAATGATTGTTTTCAGCTAAAATAGGGCGAGTAGCTTCAGTAGCGACCAACTGACCGTCTAACAGAAAAACAAAAGGGCAAGTGCCAGGAATAAAAAAAATAGCGTCAGCTTCTGCCTCTTTCACTCCCAACAATAGACGTAATACCTTTATACCGCCGATGAATTGAAGAGAGAAAGCCAATAAAGCACAAAAAGCCCCCCAGCTAAGCGGAAGGGCCGACAACACAGGTAAAAAAAGGAACAAAAACACAAATACCAACAGCCATAAGCCAGCCGACCAAAGGAAAGCCAGAGCCAGCTTACCGCTTTGGATCACTTTAGATAGTTCCCCACTGTTCTTCTAATTCTTTACGTCCGGAACGATTGATGCGCTTGGCTTCATTCAACATGTTGTTGCCTTCAACAATACGCTCCATACCCAAATCGAGGTGAGACAAGTCGCCGTCCTCAACATAGTAGGACATTTCTTGCATACCTTCTTCGAAAAGGTTCATACCATTCAAGCCATGTTCTACTTCCTCGGCAGCGTATTCGCCATATTCGTTTTGGGTAATAATTTCTTCTATCTCGCCACGTAAATTGCCAAGTTGCTCATAAACACCGCTAAGGAACTCATAAAATTCTTCAGGGCCCCACTCCTCAGAGCGTACTTTTTCAACGGCATCGGCAAATTGCTTAACGCGGCCAGACTGTTCCTCCACCTTAACCATGGCGGAGGTATCCATACGAGGAAGAATGGCGCCACAATTTTGGCACTTTTTCAAATTATTCCCTTCGTTTTGGTATCCACATTGCATACAAATAATCAATTTGCTTCCTCCCAAACGCTGCAGAGCTTATAAGCGAAATGCTGACCCGGCGGTCCGTCTGCAAAAAAATTCATATATCAAAAAGTTGAATTGGCACTTATCGTAGCGGAAGTAAATGCGATAGTTACAAAAAAAACAACACCTAAACTCCAGCTCCAGGCAAACAGAGAGCTCGCTTCTTCTCAAGCGACAGCTTCGGGCGCCCTTGCGGTACCAACCGACAACTCGGTTGCCTCGATACCACCTCCCGCCAATTCGTTCGCCGATCTGTACTTCCTGCCTCCCAAGTAAAAGCCGCTCCCCCCTAAAACTTAAAGAGAAGGTAAAAAAAACGACAGCCTCGCTGCCCATGAAGTGAACATAGCTGTCGCTCTTATCTTTAGCCGAAATTGCTAAATTAGTTTAAAATTTTATCAGACAAGTGGCCACCTTCAAGATGGAGCACACGCTTGGCGTAACCAGCGGCTTTGGCATCGTGAGTAACCATAACAGTAGTTATATGTTGGTTTTCATTGATAGCCCTAAATACATCTAACACTTCTCTGCTAGAGCGTTCATCTAAGTTTCCTGTCGGCTCGTCTGCTAAAATTAGACCCGGCAAGTTGGAAAGAGCTCTAGCAATAGCCACGCGCTGCTGCTGACCACCAGATAAACGCAATACAGAATCTTTGGCTCTAGCGTCAAGACGTACCAGACGCAGCAAAGTCATGGCCTGGTCAACTTGCTCTTTATAGCTCTTGCCTCCACACAATTGCATGGGTAGTTGGACATTTTCCAAAACCGTCAGAGTAGGCAACAAATTATAAGACTGGAAAACAAAACCGATATGGCGCAAGCGAATTTGCTCGCGAATATCTTCTCCAGCTCCGCTAGTATCGCGATCTCCCAAAAGCACCTTGCCATAGCTAGGCGTATCTAAACATCCAATCATGTTAAGCAAAGTTGTCTTGCCCGATCCGGATGGCCCCATAATCGAAACGAAATCACCATGCGGAATAACTAAGTTGACATTTTCGAGGATCTTGACTGGCCCGCTGCGAGCATCAAAATATTTGTGTACACCTTGAAGTTCGACTTTCACTACTCCCACCTCAATCCAGAAACGATATCAATGCGCCAAACCAATATTGAAGGTATAGCTGCTCCAACTAAGCCCACAAACAGAGAGAGAGCGAGAGCTTCAACTATCAGAGGTACCGTAATCGAAGCCAGAGGGAATGACAGTTGTAAAATAACTATCATAGCTCTGTTGAGCAAACCAGATCCCAACACTCCGAAGAAAATACCGATAAATCCACCCACAAAGGAAAGAATAATAGACTCGGTCAAAACCATAGCAATTACGGTAGTTCTGGCCGCTCCTATAGCCCTTAACGTGGCAAATTCACGCATACGCTCATAAGTAGACATAAGCATGGTGTTCATAGCTGCCGTGATGGCAATAAGAACACCGATAGCGGAAATAGCGAATTGTAAGTACCAAGCATACTCGATATAGTCGTTGGCAGCGCCTAAATAATCTTTGCGCGTGGCAATCTTAACACCAGGGATCTTGAAACCTTCCAATTTGCGCACGACCTCTTTGTCGCGGTGTGGGTCTTTTAAGCGCACCCACAACTCAGAAGCACCTTTACCATCGGTAGTGGAATTAGCCGAATCCCAGGAAATATAGGCAAAATAATCTTGAAAACCGGCTCCAGCTTCAACTATACCAGCCACTTTATAGGAAGTTTGACCATGCTTAATAGTATCGCCGACAGAAAAGCCTTCAGCTTCAGCTAGTCCTTTACCAAGAACAACTTGTCCGGGCTTCAAACTGGTCTCCCCCTCGACGGTTTTTAAAGATGGCATGAAAGTGCGCCACTTCATAGGCTCTACTCCCAAGGCCATAATCATGCCTTTTTTGCCAGTCCATTGAGCTCTGATAATAGGACAAACATCAGCCACATTATCGACAGCTTCTATACGGCTAATCCAACCAGTGTTAATTGTATCGGAAGTCATACCGATAGTACCGACAGGACCCGTAGGTAAAGGGGCAGCGGTATTAGGCACAACATACACGTCAACAGCTCTTCCGTCTAATTCTAGCGACACCCTCTGGTACATACCTTCCGCCAGTGAAACCATAGCCACAAAAGTGCCTACAGCCAGAAGTACGCCCACCAGAGTTAGGAGGCTGCGCTCACGCCTACGCCATACGTTGCGTATAGCCAGAGTGATAGCTACCATACTTGCCCCTTTCCTTAATTGTCTAAAGACCCTTAATTTTCAATGACTTTGTTGCCAAATAATTGATTAAAAAATATCACCTAATAAAGCAAAACAGCGAGTCTTGCCAAGCTCAACCTCGCAGCCGAAAAAATAGCTTGACAAGACAACACGAAGCGGCTGCAGAGATTTCTGCAGCCGCAGCTATGCAAACTATCGATATTTTAGAAAGTCTGCAATTTACTGAATGGAAGGCCTGCTGCGGCGACGGTAGGCAGACTCGTAATAATCTTGAGAATCATTTACAGGAGTCTGCTGAGGAGCGAAAGTGACTTCTTCGGCGGAATTGCCAAAGCTGAAGTCTTCTTCTACTCCCTGATCGCTGTCATTCATAGTGGGGAATTTAGTAGCCACTACGGTAACACGCACTTCATTTTCCATATTTTCGTCGGTAACAGAACCGAAAATAATGTTGGCGTCGGGATCGACAGCTTCATAAATAACGTTAGCAGCATCTTGCAACTCTTTCATAGTGAAATTGCTGGAAGCTACTACATTGAAGAGCACACCTTTGGCACCGTGGATATTGCCTTCCCAAAGAGGGCTATCAATAGCCTGACGAGCCGCATTTTCAGCACGGTTTTCACCTTCAGCCGAACCAATACCCAACAGAGCGGAACCGGCGTCAGTCATAATGGTACGAACATCGGCGAAGTCTACATTTTGCTCACCACAAGCGGTAATGATCTCAGAAATGCCTTGTACGCCACTGCGCAATACATCATCGGAGAGATTGAAAGCTTCGGCGCGGCTTTCGTTGTCGATAACTTCGAGAATCTTATCGTTAGGCACGACAATAATGGCGTCAACGTTTTCTCTGAGCTTCTCGATGCCTTCTTCGGCTCTTCTCATACGCATACGACCTTCAAAGGAGAAGGGCTTAGTAACAATAGCAACCGTTAAAGCTCCGGACTGTTTGGCGATAGAAGCGACAACAGGAGCAGCTCCAGTACCGGTACCACCACCCATACCGGCAGTAATGAAGATCATATCAGCGCCTCTGATAGCATCTTCAACTTTTTCTCTGCTCTCCTCGACGGCTTTGCACCCCATCTCAGGGTTGGCTCCAGCGCCCAAACCGCGCGTAGCTTGCTCACCGATTTGGATACGCACATCGGCGTCACACTTATTCAAGGCTTGTTTGTCAGTATTGATAACAATGAATTCGACATTGGCTGCACCGTCTTCTACCATGCTATTTACAGCATTACAGCCTCCGCCACCGACACCGACAACTTTTATCTTGGCGCCGCCTTCTTCGTCTTCGATATCCTCAGCGAAGCCGTTGCCCTGGGCAACCCCATTCGTCCGAGGATAGGAAGCGGAGCCGATCAAAGAACCGGAATTATCGTCAAACTCTAAACCAGAACCGGCAGCAGCCTTTTTGGTTTTATCTCTTGTAGAATCCACTGCGTAAACCTCTTGCATATAAAATAAACAGCCGAACGCTTAAAAGAACGGGTGAACCTAATCCCGCCGAACACACTCCCGACCATAGCGGCAGGAGCTTCCTGTTTCGCGAAAATAGCCTCGCAACTCCACCAGGAATTGCAACGACTTGCACTCCCTCCACAGGCGTAGATTCCGTGCGAGCCACGGTACTTTCGCCAGGCAAGTTCGCCACGCCCCCCTTTATCCCCCACCTAATAGGCAGAAGACTTATGGCGGGACTGGGTTTAAAAAACAAATCGCGCCTTTTTTTTCTAAAAAAGGCGCTTTTTCCTCTAAAATCTACAGATATTTTTCAGTCCCAAATATCACGCTTCATAAGGAGGAAAAAGAGCACTAAGCCCTCAAAGCGCCAGCTTTGGCTTTATTTAGCTACGGAGTTGCAACTTCGTCAGCAGAAATTTTACTCCAAGCTTCAAATACTTTTACGGCTACTGGAGCAGCGACCGCTCCGCCATACCCTCCAGACTTTTCTACAAAGACAGTAACTACTAAAGGTTCGGCTGTCCAATTGCCGGTATATCCGTAGGGAGCATAGCCTGTAAACCAGCAGTGATTTAATCCATTGGGATTATCAACCGTAGGCACATTTTCCACTGTGCCAGTTTTGCCAGCCACTCCCAAAGCATAACCTCCGCTAGAAGCGGCCGTTCCCTCTTGCATAGCAAAGCGCATACCAGCTTTTATACACTCAAAGTATTTGGATTTTACTTTTACTTGGCGAGACTTAGAAACATATTTTTCTAAATTGGTGGGAGAATTTTCTCTTCGGCGCCATTCTACTAAACGAGGCCGGAAAATGGTGCCGTCGGTAACTACAGCGGAAGTAGCTACAGCCATTTGCAACGGCGAAGCGGTTACAAAGCCCTGACCTATTGCAGAATTAGCGTCGTCTCCAGGGAACCACTTTTCTTTAAAAACAGCCTCTTTCCACTCTGCTGTAGGGATATTGCCAGATGTTTCTCCCGGCAAATCGATACCAGTTTTTTGGCCCAATCCAAAATCGTGAGCATAGGCACTCAAACGTTTTATACCCAGTTCTACTCCTAACTTATAATAAACAACGTCACAAGAGTGGCCCAAGCATTCAGTTAAATCGATAGAGCCATGACCTGTGCGCACAAAGCAATTGAAAGGCAAACCGGCAACGATATAACTGCCCGTACAATAGAAACGCGACAGTGGAGAAATTAAGCCTTCGTTTAAAGCGGCGGCCGTAGTAATAAGCTTAAAAGTGGAACCTGGAGGATAGTCGCCGTGTACTGCCCTATTTAGTAAAGGAGAACAAGGATCGTCAAGTAAGGCCGCAAATTTTTTCTGACTGATGCCTTCAGCAAATTCGTTGGGATCATAATGCGGAAGGCTAACTAAAGCCCTAACGTATCCAGTATAAGGCTCGATGGCTACGACGGCTCCTCCAGAACGCTCACCATTTTTGGCCGCCAACATATCTAGAACATCACTCAAAGCCTTCTGAGCTTCGGCCTGCAAGTCCAGATCTATGGACGAAAAAATGTCGTCACCAGGAACAGCAGGTTCTTTTTCCACATCGCCTAAGAAGCGGCCTTCTGAGTCTAGCATTTCGGTTCTGAGACCAGCACGTCCATGCAAAACATCTTCATAGCCAAGCTCTAAGCCTTCTTTACCTATCCATTCTCCAGCTATATACCCTTTGTGCCTCAATTTGGCCAATTTTTCAGCGTCAATTTCACCGACATAACCTAAAATATGAGAAGCCAGCTCTCGATTAGGATAAACTCTTTTGAATTTTACTTCCGTTTTTAGTCCATCCATTTTATTCTCAGCTTCAGCAAAGCGAGCTAAGTCTTCTTGATTTAAATTGTCAGCGATAATAATGGCTTCTCCGTCATTAGTTTTGAGCTGTGCTAACAATTTAGCAAGTTTGGCCTCGGACAAGTGAAGCACATGAGCAGCTTTGCGCAATAACTCCTCAGAGTTATCGTGCATGTAAGGTAACATTCTTAAGGTAAAAAGGGCTTCGTTGCGAGCCAAAATTCGGCCGCGACGATCATAAATAAGTCCACGTCCAGTCATAATTGGTGAATTGAGACGCAAATTTTCGGCAGCGCATTCACGATAATAGTTAACGTGGATAATTTGCATATACACCAGACGTGCCACTAGAATCGAAGCACAAACTAAGGCAAAAGCGGCAAATATGTGGAAAGGACGACTACGCAAGGCTACTCGCAATCCAATTCAAGCGGAATAAAAGCATAAGTTCCCAAAATTTTGTTAGCCAACCATAACATAGGCCATAAGAAAATAGCATTCCATAGCAAAGCGCTCCACAGCCAAGATCGAGAAATAATCTGGCTGGGCACATCGGCTCCGAATATCGATAGCAAAGTGAGCTCTGCAACAAAGATAACCGTAGCCGTTACAACCGTAAATATATAAATAAAAGGTCGGTCGCTGTATGGCTTCAGAAAAGTACCTACAGCTCCGCCCAAAATTGCGTAAGCTAGAGCCAACCATCCAGGAGAGCAATCACTAAAGAGACCAACCATAGCGCCACATAAAAGTCCAAAGATAACTCCGGGCTCTTTTCCGTAACGCAAAGCCATTACAGATAAACAAAGAATAGCCAATTCGGGACGTGGCCAACCAACAGGAAGCGCTGATTCAAGCAGTAGGCCCAAAGCCAGCAAAGGCAAAACAAAAATGAGAGCTGAGCGGAAATGTTTGATCATGGTTCCAACTCCACTGCATTGGGGGTAGGCACACTTTCAAGGGCTGCTTCTTCGGCGGGAGGCTCTTCGGGAGCACTCTCTTCACTCTCTTCGACAGTAATATAGTGGCTTTCAGCTCCTTGAGCAGGAGCTTCGAAAGATGGACTGTTGCTAACTTCCGCAGGCGCTTCATAGCTATGCTCAGAGGGAACAGAAGCGGCAGGTTCACTTCTATCCTCAGCAACTTTTTCAGAAGCGACGTCACTACTAGAAGTAGAACTGACCGAGGGAGACGGAGGTGCCTCGAGAGGAGCTGATAATTCGGCAGGAGCGGAATCTGCTGGAGCGATACTGGGCACACTTTCAGCTGCTGGCTCCGAAGAAGCAGCTTCAGTGGAAGGTTCTTGAACAGATGCTCTATTTAAATCGCTCCAATTATTATCAGGTGTTTCTCCCAAGTTGCTAGCTCTCAAGGCAGCTTCAGCGCTCTCTTTAGCAGCTTGCTTAGCTTCTTGTTCGGCTCGCAAAATGGCATCTTTGAAGATATTAGGATCGGTTGAGCTATCACCTTTAGTTATTAAAATAACCTCACGCAAACGCGGCAATTCGGCGCTAAGCTTGACCAAAACATCTTGGTACATAGCCTCCTGACTGACATAAGCTCGCTCTACACGCCCTACAGCTAAGCCGCCAGGATAGACGTCGCCCAATCCGGAGGTAACGACCAATTGTCCGGGCTTAATGGGCACATCAAAACGAATATACTTTATGACGCTGCGCATCATTTTATTAGTGCGCATAATTCCATAAATTTCAGAATCAACTAAAGCTACAGGTACAGCCAAACTTTCACTGCCTACTAAAGAAAGAGTGCAAGAACGGCTCCCAACTTGACTTACTCTTCCTACTAAGCCTTCAGGGGTAACAGCGACCATATTTTCTGTCACTCCATCGTTGCGACCGCGATCTAGAACTACTTTTTCTCCCCAATTGTTGGGATCACGAGCAATTACGCGAGCGCTAATTTTAACTTTACCTGGCAACTGAGCTTTTAACTCAAGCAAAGATTGTAAACGTAAATTTTGCACTTTATAGGCCAAAAGACGGCTTCTTTCATCTCTGAGAGCTTTAATTTCAGCTTCAAGTTGATCGTTTTTTTCACTTAAAGCTTTAAACTGAGTAAAGCCACGCAGCCAATCATCAACCTGAGAAGAAAAATTGGCAACAACTTTTTGCACAGGAGACAAAGCTAAAGCAGAAGTTTTTACCCAAGCGATACTGCCAATTGCTTCCAAAACAACACAGACAAAGACCAGCAAAAAAAGCATTTTTAGCCAATATTTGATCTGCCGCATCGTTTGTAAATCTCCAGACTATTTGAGAAAGTTTGTCTATCCTATTTTGCTAGCCTCAGCCCCCAGAGGCCTTAGTGCATATATTTTGACAAAAAGGCTAATTGCTTTTACCAGAAATTGCGTGTTTCTACTCCTTCTACAGACCTCATTATACGTGGATCATGATAAAGTTGTTCTAAACCAAGTAAAGTGCAATCTTCAGGTTTTTCAGCTACTTGGCAAAACACTCCAGTTTCGGCAGCCAAATATTGAGCTAATCCGCTCAAGCGACTGCCTCCACCACACAACATCATACCCGAATTGACTATATCGTTGGTAAAGCCTGGAGGTGTGAGCTGAATAACACGCTGTAACATATGGGAAATTCGCTCTAACTTGGGTTTTAATATTTTTAAGATCTGTGCCGCAGTCAGTTTCATTTTTCTAGGGAAGCCGGTTTTTAAGTCGCGCCCTTTTATTTCAAAACTCAAAGCCCCATTTTCTGTGTAGGCGCATCCGCCTTCTATTTTCAATTGCTCGGCACTGCCCATACCTACAACTAAATTTTGGCGACGGCAATAGTCCACAATAGCTTTATCAAGGGCTGCTCCAGCTACAGGCACAGAATCGGCCACCACAATAGCTCCCATACATATCACGGCTGCTTGGGTTATTTCAGCTCCGACGTTGACAACTAAACAAGCTTTACTTTGAGTAATTGATAATCCACAGCCCAAAGCTGAGGCCAAAGGAGCAGCCACTAAAGAAATACCTCTGGCGCCAGCCGAGCGACAAAGATCGGAAATGATACGCACATCAGCTTCGGAAGCTCCCACTGGTACAGATAGCAAAATTCTAGGGCCAAATAGTCCTAGATTGGAGCAGCGACTTAAACAGAAGCACAGCAATTCCAGAGCTTTGTCATAATCGCAAACGCATCCCTCTTTTATGGGAGCGCTCAATATCTTTTCCTTATTTAGGCGTCCAGCCATAAGTTTGGCCTGAGAGCCGACAGCCACAAGTTTATCGCTTTTAACCTCGTAGATAAGACGAGCATATTCACGCCAGTAGTTTTTTCCACACTCTGCCACACCTACGGAAGAGCTTCCTAGATCAACCCCCAGATCAGGAGAGAACTTGGAAATCAATTTATCGAAAAAATCTAACACGCCTATCCTACCCTACAAAGTCTAATCTCGCAAAGAAAATAGATTAAAACCGAAAGCTGTACTTAAACTATTTAACACAGTTAAAGGCAATCCCACCACATTAAAATAACATCCATCTATTTTTTCCACTAAAAGCGAGCCTAACTCTTGAATGCCATAGGCTCCAGCTTTATCCAGAGGATGGCCAGTTTCTACGTATGCTTTTATTTCTTGCTCTATAGAGGAGCGGAATTTGACGGCTGTAACAGCGCACGATTTTATAAATTGCCCCGACGGCAAAGCTTGCACAGCAACGCCAGTAACTACGTGATGCCAACGTCCAGCCAAACCGGAAAGCATCTCCGCAGCTTCAGCCTTGGAGCCAGGTTTGCCCAAAACAGCTTTGCCACAAACCACTACTGTATCAGATCCTATGACCAAAGCTTGAGAGGTGTGATCTATTACTACTTGAGAAGCAGAAGAACGAGCTTTGGCCAAGGCGGAATTTTGCACTTCTTTGATAACTTCAGCTAAAACTTCAGTTTCGCAGGCTTTATGCAAACGTAAACTCAAATTGGCATAAGGGCCGACACAATCTAAAATAGGTTGCACTTGAGGGATTGAACTAACCTTACTTTTGTCTTTTCCCAAAAATGCCGAATATTCAGCATACATGTTGGCGTTAGCGCTGCCGAAATCGTCTCGGACGTTTTCTCTAAGCTCAGTTAAACCGCAACCAGAGCGGGAACAAGGAGGTTCGGCTTCAGGACTAGGCTTCAGAACTGTGAAATCGAGCCCTAACATTTCTAGTAATTCGCGGCGACGCGGCGAAGCGGAGGCCAAAATTATTTTAGGCTTATTTTCTTTTTGCATATGGGGCGAATTATAGCACGAAAAGAGCGAATAACGATACACTGAGCTTAAAAAAGAACACTATCCGATAGATAGGGAGCTACACATGAAAATAGTCACTAAAACAGGCGATAAAGGCGAAACATCTTTAATTGGAGGGGAACGTGTTTCTAAGGATGATCCACATTTAGCTGCTTGCGGCTCAATAGACGAATTAAGTGCCATCCTGGGTGTATGCCTAAGCCTAGCTCCACCTTCTCCTTGGTGCGAAGAGCTAGAAGAAATACAGCGTACTTTGTTTCTGCTAGCCGCCGATTTAGCTTCTCCTGAGTTGTCAACTAATTTTCATTTAACAGCAAATCATGTTAAACAATTAGAAGATAAACTTCAGCCTCACTTACAAGCTCTGCCTGAACAAAATTGTTTTATCCTCAATGGAGGCGGACAATGTGGTTCTTTTTTACATTGGGCCCGCACCGTCTGCCGCCGAGCCGAAAGAGAATGCGTAACCTTAAAGCGCTTAACTAACTCAGAGCGACACCCTTTCAATGACTCGCTCCTAGTATATATGAACAGGCTGTCCGATTACCTTTTTACAGCCGCTCGCCTAATAAATCGTCAGCAAGGCTGTGAAGAAAAAAAGGTATAATCCTTTTTTTTATCTCTTTTGCCCTTGCTTTCATATTTGAGGACGTGATATAATGCCCCCGGTTTAGAAGCGAGTAGTTTAAGTTGGTAGAGCGAGAGTAGTTTGCTCACTCCCCCTAGTGCAAAAAAGATATTTTTTGCCTGAAATATGTTTCACTAAAGTTTCTAAAGATTTTGTTTGGAGGATTTTCAAAGTGGCAAACATTAAGACTGCCAAAAAGATGATCTTGGTTCACGAGCGCCGCCGCAAGCGCAACGTTAGCGTAAAGACTCGTATCAAAAACGTTTTCAAGGCTGCTATAGCTACCTTAGAGAAGGAAAACAGCGCTGAAGTACGCGCTCAGTCCTTAAGCGCCGCTTCTTCCACTATCGACAAGGCCGTGGCTAAGGGCATCGTCCACAAGAATAAGGCTGCCCGCCGCAAATCCCGTTTGGCCCGCAAAATTAACGCCGCCAACGCTCAAGCCTAATATTCGTCAGAATTTTAGCTGAAAAGACTCCGCCGCTTTATGAAAAAGCAGACGGAGTTTTTTTTGTTTTGTAAAGGATAAAATAATCAACAATTATGGGAAATTCAAAACTAGAGCGACTAACTTCCAAAATAAATGAACTTTTAAGCAAAAAGGATTATGTCATTCTGGCTATAGATGGACGCTGTGGCTCAGGCAAAACCACCCTAGCTTCTCACCTGCAAAAAGAGTTCAAAGCCAATCTTTTCCATATGGATGATTTTTATTTGCCACTCAGTTTGCGCACTCCTGAAATTCTCAGCCAAATAGCCGGCAATATAGATCGCTGGCGCTTAATTGAAGAGGTCTTGCGTCCTTTACAAAAGCGACTTCCTTTTACTTATCGCACTTATAGCCACACTCCCTCGCCTCATTTTAGTGAGCCTATTCAAGTTCAACCCACCCAAGTAACCATAGTAGAAGGTTCCTATTCTTGTCATCCTGATTTCATTACTTTTTACGATTACAAAATATTTCTTTCTCTAGATAAAGATAAGCAATGGCAACGCTTAAGCGGCCGAGAAACTCCAGAAGAGCTAGCCGGTTTTGCCAAATTCTGGATTCCCAAGGAAGAAAAATATTTCCAAGCTTACCAAATCCAAACTAAATGTGATTTTTATTGGGAAGCTTAAAGCAAAAAAAATAGCTCCGCTTTTTTCAAAAAATAAAAGCGGAGCTCAGCTCATTCTAGCAATTAAGTCAAAAAATTAGTAGCGATAATATTCAGGCTTGTAGGGGCCTTCTACGGGTACGCCCAGATATTCGGCTTGTTCGGGAGTAAGCTTAGTTAAGCTGACACCCAATTTAGGCAAGTGGAGACGAGCAACTTCTTCATCGAGCTTCTTAGGCAAACGATAAACACCGATAGGATACTTATCATGGTTGTTCCAAAGCTCGATCTGGCCCAGTACTTGGTTGGTAAAAGAGCAAGACATTACGAAAGAAGGATGGCCAGTGGCGCAGCCCAAGTTGACCAAACGTCCGCGAGCCAAAACGATCAAATCGCGACCGCTAGGCAACTGGAAGACGTCTACTTGAGGCTTCAAGTTATACTCGGTAATACCAGGGGTAGTTTCCAGCCAGTGCATATCGATTTCGCAATCGAAGTGGCCGATATTGCAAACGATGGCCTTATCTTTCATTTCCATCATGTGGCGGCCCATGATAATGCCTTTGCAACCGGTGGTGGTGACAAAAATATCACCGATAGGAGCGGCTTCTTCCATAGTCATGACTTGGTAGCCTTCCATGGCAGCTTGTAAAGCGCAAATAGGATCTATCTCGGTAATAATGACACGAGCGCCGAAACCGCGCATACTCTGAGCGCAGCCTTTACCTACATCGCCGAAACCACAAACGACTACTACTTTACCGGCGACCATAACATCGGTGCCTCTCTTAATACCGTCGGCCAAAGACTCGCGGCAACCGTAAAGGTTGTCAAACTTGGACTTGGTTACAGAGTCGTTAACGTTGATAGCCGGAGCCAAAAGCTTGCCTTCAGCAGCGCGACGATAAAGGTTGTGTACACCAGTTGTAGTCTCTTCGGTAATACCGCGAATCTCTTTGAAAAGTTCGGGGAATTCGTCGTGAACTAAGTTAGTCAAATCGCCGCCATCGTCTAAGATCATATTGGGGCCTAAGCCGCCTTCGAATTTCAAGCTCTGACGGATACACCAATCGTACTCCTCTAAAGTTTCACCCTTCCAAGCGAAAACGGGTACACCAGCAGCAGCAATAGCAGCAGCAGCGTGATCCTGAGTGCTATAGATATTGCAAGAACTCCAGCGAACCTGAGCGCCCAAAGCTACGCAAGTTTCAATTAGAACAGCGGTCTGAACGGTCATATGCAGACAACCGGCGATACGAGCTCCTTTTAAAGGCTTCTCGTCGGCATAGCGCTCGCGTAAAGCCATCAATCCGGGCATTTCAGCTTCGGAGAGAACGATGTCACGTCTTCCCCATTCAGCTAAGCTCATATCTTTTACTTTGTAATCTACAGCAGATTCGCTCATATTAAAGAGTCCTCCATAAAATTGACGCCAAAACGCCTAACAAAAAAAATACTAAAAAGCTAACTAAAGCATCTAATTAGACCGGTGAAAATTCTCTACCTCGCCTTTATTCCTGCTTTTTTTTATAAAAAGCACAGAAAGAGTCGCTCGAACTTACTCTACGACTCGTAAAGCGGTATTTTTACTTACAGTCCGGTAGGATTATCAAAGAAGGCGGTTTCTACCCCAAATTGGGCTTCTACTTCGGCTTGCAAAGCTTTAACTCCAAAAGTTTCTGAAGCGTAGTGCCCAACACAAGCGATATTTAAACCATACTCTACTGAATCATGGGCCATAGAGTAGCTCGTTTCTCCGGTAATATATAAATCTAGATGATCTTTTATACCACGGTATAAATATTCGCCTCCACCACCGCCACTGCAAACACCAATGCGTTTAATTTTCTCTGGTCCATGCCAAAAATCGGCTAAGCGATCGGGAAACAAGCTAGCTAATTTCTGCTTGGCCTCCTCAAGTGAAATAGGTCTTTCTAAATCACATAACCATCCCACTTCACCAAATTCTCCAGTTTTCTCCCAGCTTAAATGGCTAAGAATCTGAGCGTTATTGCCCAATTGAGGATGGCGATCTAAGGGCAAATGGGAAACGAACAAATTAATATTATGGTCTAAAAGGAACTTCAGGCGCTTTTTGTTTACTCCCTGTACTCTATCCCAACTAGGCCACATCATACCGTGATGAACACAAATAATTTGACAATCTTGCAAAGCTTCAAATGTAGAAAGGCAAGCATCTACGGCAAATCCGACTTTTTTGACTTCTTCGGCTCCCTCTACCTGAATACCGTTGCTGGTAAAATCTTTAAACTCTTTTATTCTCAGTAAATCACTGAGATAACGGACCAACTCAGAAGTTCTGACCATAATTTTTAAGCTACTTGCACTCCTTTTTTGTATACGTTGCGAATCCAATTAACTCCATAGCTATAGGGCCATTCACGCCAATTTAACGTATTGAGCACCACAAAATCGGCTTGTTTGCCAACCGAAAGACTACCAACTTTGTCGGCCATTTTTAAAGAGTGAGCGGCATTGATAGTAGCAGCCACAATAGCTTCTTCGGGGGTAAATTTCAAACGCAACACAGCTAAAGAAATAGCCATAGGCATCGAAAGGCAGAAATTAGTCCCAGGATTAAAGTCTGTAGCAATAGCTACAGGTAATCCGAAGTCGATCATTTCTCTGCCCTTAGCGTATTTATTGGTACCACAGAAGAAAGAAGTACCTGGGGTGAGAATAGGTATAATGCCACTTTCCTTCAAGATAGGGTAATCGTCAGCTTGGAGGCTCTGTAAATTGTCACAAGAAGCAGCACCAAGCTGAGCAGCCATTTTAGCACCGCCCAAGTAGCAAAACTCTTCAGCGTGAATTCGTGCTCCCAAACCGCAGGCCATACCAGTTTCTAGAATTTTCTTAGCTTGAGCAACGTCAAAAACGCCTCGCTCACAAACTACGTCGACCCAATCTGCCAGGCCATCTTCGCAAACTTGGGGAATCATTTCCTGAACTAGCAATTTGACATAATCATGAGCATGGTCGACATATTCTTCAGGCACTGCGTGAGCGCCCAAAAAAGTAACGGCCAAATCTATAGGCAACTCTCGGCCCAATTGACGCAAGATACGCAATTGACGCAATTCTGCTCGAGTGGCCAAACCGTAGCCACTTTTAGCTTCAATAGTAGTGGAACCATGAGATAGCATCATTTCCAAATTGCGTCTGGTTATATCCGCCAATTCGCTATCACTAACTTCAGCTGTAGCTCTTACCGTGCTGGCCAGGCCACCGCCTTTAATGCGAATTTCTTCCTCGGTAGCTCCTTGAGCTCTCAATAAGTAATCTTCCACCCTGGCACCAGCAAAAATCGGATGGGTATGGGCATCCACAAAACCGGGCAAAACCGTGCAATTACAATAATCGAGCAACTTGCCTTGCCAACGGCGCAACAAATCACGAGCGTAACCAACTTCGGCAATTTTTCCATCACAAATTGCCAGAGCTCCCTCTTCTATTTCGCCAGCGTCGTCCATATCTTCGCCGCAACGCGGCCGAGGGACATCATCATCGTTGGAACAAGTCAAAACCTTGCCAGCTATGACTACGGCGTCAGCCTGATTCACAACTAAACCTCCAAAACAACACTCTCTTACAAAAAAGAGCGACTACAACAAATATACTTGTTAATTCGCTTGCCTTAGGCCTTTTTTCTTTTTTTTATGATAGGCATTTTTATGCAAATTAACTATGACAACGATTTATAAAGATCCAAAAGTCCACTTTCTACGGTACGTTGTGGCGAAAAATCAGGCATTTGCAAATAGTAAGAAAAGCAATCGCTCATAGCTTGCAAGGGCAAACAGCCTATAAGCTCACTCTTTAATACACCTACTCCAAAGCGGCGAGCTTCTATCTTTACCAATTCAAAAGCGGTATAAAGGGACGTTAGTTTAGGGTCGGTCAAATTCATAGAAACTTGCACAGCCTTTTGGGAAGGTAATTCCAGCCCTAACGCTTTGACAAAACTTAAACCTCCCGAGGAAGCTCGCACTTTGGCAGCAATTTTTTTGGCAATAGTTACGTCTTGAGTATTTAGCCAAACATTGAAAGCCACCAAGGGACCACGAGCGCCAAAGCAAGACGCTCCCAATTTTGGGTGCAATTGAGCCGGGCCCAAGTCAGGGCGGCGTTCTTCACTTTGTAAACCTTCCCGGTTGAGGGCTTCCCAGCCTCCACGTCGCAAATATGCCAAAGAAACTCTCTGAGGTCGCCGAGCCGATTCTCCATATAAATAAACCGGTAACTGAAATCGTTTAGAAGCTAACAAAGCTACTCTTTCTGCCAAAGCGGAAGCTTCAGCCATAGAAGCCGACTCTAAAGGCACGAAAGGTACCACATCAATAGCTCCAATACGAGGATGAACACCAGTGTGGTTATGCATATCAATATGTTGCTCGGCGACAGCAAACAAATTCAAGACAGCCTCTTCCAAAGCATCGCTTTCACCTATAAAAGTAAAAACAGAGCGGTTATGATCGTAATCGGCCGAATAGTCCAATAAACGCACAGAAGCGACCGAGCGCACTGCTTCAGCCAAAAGTTCAATTATAGGCCAACGCCGCCCTTCAGAGACATTGGGTATACACTCAAAGACAGCTCCCATACGGTATTTTTCTCCTAAAAAGCAAAAAAACGCCCCCGACCCCAAATACTCCCTCGGGGAATATTGGGACAGAGACGCTAAAAACTAAGCTTGGGCTAATTTATCAGCAAATTTCTTGAGAACGCCCAATAAACGTAAGCGCAATTTGCCGATCACTTCACGGTCTGAATCAGGCGCATCCTCTAAAGAAGATGGATCTTCCGGCTCGTTGGGCAAAACTAAAGAGCGATTGATAGTAAATTGGATCCAAGGCGTGCCATGACCGTCACAATCGGCACAATGACGTTTAAGAATGTATCCACCTGAAGAAGGATTGTTGAAGCACACCAGCTGTTGTCCCTCTTTGAGCGGAACATCGGCAAATTCTTCACGCAAAACTTCAGCTAATTTGTGGGCCACAGCTGTAGGGCAAGAAAGAGAAGTGCCCTCAGCATTAGAGTCGCCCATATTGCCAATGCAAAAAAGAGGCCTAATGCTACCACAATCGGAGTCGCGGGGAGCTCCCACTGGAGCCATAGAATGGCAATCTATGCCCAAACGTACGCCACCGCGAGAAGCCACACGCTCTAGGATCTCGTGGTAATTGCGATGATATCTATCTATGAGACGATTTACATCATCAGCTGTAGGCTGACAACCTTCACGCCAAACCGGTCTGTTGTAGCGAGTAACTAAGCGAACTACTCCATCGTCAACTTTAGGAGGTTTCAAACTCGGGTCTTGATCCATATCAATAACAGCCCGAGCGACTTCAGCCTCTAAGCGTCCCTGTACCGACTCGCCGAAAGCGAATATCTCACGCGTCCAAGGATCGGAATCGAAAAAAATGTCAGCAGGGGTCAAGGCCAAACGCGTAGTCAACTCACGAGGCAAAACTGTTCCGCCGTGAACTATCGTTAGTAAGAAAGGCAACCGAGCCACCATAACTACTCCTAACTCTTTCTTATATGTTGGCATGTAAGCCACAAGAAAATCGCCCCCCAAGGCCTCAAAAATTCTCTCTGCACCGCTACCAAGCGACCACACACATATACTATTTTAAGTACATAGCTATTTCGCAACCGCAAAATCGCGGGTAGATATACGCAGAGAAAAAAGGTATGCGGCCACGTTCTAAGCAATTGAAAGCGGCGCAACGCCTCCCCCCTTTCATTCTCCGAAAAAACGCATTATCCCCCTTGGGATATATCCAAAAAAGCATATCAGTCTGTCTCACTCAATACCTAAGAGCAGGAATTAAACATTTTTTTTCCCAAATTGATGCCGATTTTTATTTTTTGAAAGGGGTTTCGTTTATGTTGGATCCTCGCTATAAAAAATTAGCTCAAACCTTGGTTCACCATTCTTGCCGAGTCGAGCCTGGAGACAATGTTCTTGTGGAAGCAACGGAAATTCCGACTTCCATGCTGACCGTTTTGGCGGAAGAGATTTGTCAAGCCGGAGGTGTGCCTATTTTTAATGTTCAGAACCAGTCGATTATGCGTCAACTGCTTCTGGATCCCGATCCAGAAAAAGTAAAAGCCCGTTGTCAAGCTATAGGCGCTCTGGAGTTGGAGCGCATGAAACATGTTCAGTGCTACATTTCCATGCGCGGTATGACTAACGCTGCCGCTTTAGCCGACACTCCTCCGCAAAATGTGGAGATATATCAGAAATACTGGCAAAAACCAGTCCATTTAGAGCAGCGCGTCAAACATACTCGTTGGGTAGTCATGCGCTGGCCCAATCCAGCTATGGCCCAGCTGGCTCTTATGTCCACCGAAGCTTTCGAAGATTATTTCTTCGAGGTGTGCTTAGCCAACTATCAAGCTATGGAAATAGCCGTTCAGCCTTTGAAAGAGCGTCTGTTACGTACAGACAAAGTGCGCTTAACCGGCCCCGGCACGGATTTGCGTTTTTCCATTAAAGACATAGGGGCTGTCCCCGATTTTGGTCGCCGCAACATTCCCGATGGCGAATGCTATTCGGCTCCCCACAAATATTCGGTAGAAGGTACCGTTGCTTTCAATACTCCTACCAATTTCCGCGGCGTCCGCATGGATAATATTCGTTTGACCTTCCACGAAGGCAAAGTAGTAGAAGCTTCTTCTTCCGACACAGAAAATTTAAATCGCATTTTGGATATCGATGAAGGGGCCAGATATATTGGTGAATTTTCTCTCGGCTTCAATCCTTTCGTCGATAAACCAATAGGCGATACTCTTTTCGATGAAAAGATCAGAGGTAGCCTCCACTTAGCCTTAGGCAATTGTTACGACGCTGCCAATAACGGCAACAAATCTTCCATTCATTGGGATTTGGTACTTTGTCAAGAACCCGGCGGAGATGTCTATTTTGACGATCAGTTAGTTCGTCATAATGGTATTTTCGTTGATGATGAGCTTAAAGGCTTAAATCCCGACGAACTTAAGAAATCATTAGCTTAGGGCCTAAGTACTTTTTAGTTCAACAATAAGAAGACCCGAAGTTCCTTTGCAAAGGAATTGTCGGGCCTTCTTAGTTTAGAGCCTTATTATCGGTAGCACAAATTGTCTATCTTTGACGCTCCAAAAATTGGCTGATAAGTTGAGCCACTTCATCGCCATGATCAATTTGCGGATTATGACCTCCGCAAGCGACTATTTTTAGATCAGCTTCAGGAATTAGCTCCTTAACGCGGTATCCTTGCTTTAAGCTAAAAAGCGGATCGAAAGTGCCAAAGATTATGAGTGAAGGCGCCTGTATTTTTGGATAAGCATCCCAGCAATTCCACTGCGAAAAGACCACTTTCGACAAGCAACCAGCCATTTGGGAACTAATATTAACTAGCCAAGGGAAAAATTTGTGCACAGCATCGGCACCAGCCCAACAAGTTTTTAAGAAAAAAAGTACCGCCCCTGGCTCGAAACTTCCACACGTACTTATTAAAACCAAACGAGACACCTTGTCAGGATTGTCAGCGGCATAACGGGCACTAAGATATCCACCCAAAGAATGGCCGATTAAGATAATGGGCTCGGCAAAATTCATTTCTTTAAACCAAGCACAAATATCATCATAAAATTCGTCTATTTTCTCCGTCTCGTGCCAAGGCGTACCGCCGTGACCGCGCAAATTGGGAGCCACTAATCGATAATTTGGAGCTAAGAGCCGATATTGACTTTTAAAACTTAACCAAGAACTGGCCGCACCGTGCAAAAGGACTACGGTAGGCCCACTTCCCGTCTCATAAGTTAAAAGATAACGCCCTCTACCGCAGGCTACTTTTCGGGCTTTAAATTGATCTTGAATATTATTTTGATAATTCAAATTGTTGTGCTGCCAGATCCCATCCATTCGTTTTTTGCCATTCACGACTTTTCCATGTGCTCCTGCCCCATTATTGCACATAGCAGGGGGCCGCCTTGAAAGTGAGAAAAGAGCGCCCCTATGCGCCTAGATGCAAAAACGTGGGCCTTACTTCCCTTAGCCGCCGCCCTAAATATCACCGGAGGTTGGCTAACTTCAGCCCTAAAAATTCCATTATATCTGGACTCGCTGGGAACGATTTGGGCAGCTTGTCTAGGCGGCCCGCTGGCCGGAGCAGCCACAGCTTTAATCAGCGGGCTTATTAGTGCTGCCGCCAATAGTCCCATATGGCTATGCTTCTTGCCTCCAGCTTTGCTTGTAGGCTTGGTGGCAGGCTACTTAAGTCGCCAAGGCTTTATGCAAAATTTAAGCTTAGCGTCTTTTATGGGCCTAATTTTGGGCTTGACGGCGGCTTTGGCTTCGGCCCCCATAGCGGCCTATGTGCTCCATGGAAGCAGCGGCGGCGGTACCGATCTGGTGGTAGCGGCTTTTCGTTTAGCCGGCTTAAGCACCTTGCACGCTTGCTTAGCTCAAAGTTTAACTATAGATCCTGTAGATAAGCTAATTAGTTGCTTGATAGTTCAATCATTACTCGCCTCTATGCCCACACGTTTGCGCAACAGCTTTCAGAACGGCGTCAACCTAAACGGCATGGCTATTTCCGGCTACTTATTTAAGCCGCAACAGAAAGTTCTGGGCGACACATATTCTCCTCTATCTACCATGCCGTCAGCTTCTCTTTCGCGCGGTTTTTATCGTCCAGGCACCAGTTTTTTGCACAAGCTGACGGCCGAAACTAAAGAAGTGCTGTTCATTTTTGCTACCGCCGCCGCTTTATCGTTTCCCCTTACCTTGTCTTGGCAAGATGCCCAAGGCTACGTACATTGCGCTCCCTTAGCTTATTTGCCTGTGCTAGCGCTAGCCTTGGGAATTTTAAGTTGCTTAGGCCGTATTGCTTTGCCTTTTAGTCGCACTCTATTGCTAACAGCCGTTCCTCTGTCTGTCTCTATGATTTTAATTAACGGACTTCTGGGGCCAACTGATTTCAAGCTTGCTCTAGGAGATATAGGCAACTTAAATTTATCGATACAAGCCGCTTGCCAGGCCGCCCAAACAGCTTTGCGCATTACAATTATGTGCGAAGCAGCTCTGTTATTGCTTTTTACTACTAAACAAGAAGAACTTATGCGCAGCCTAGAGTCCAAAGGCGTGCCTCCAAAATTTGCTTACGCTGTTTTGGCAGCTATCAACGTAGCGCCACAAATGGTCAACCGTGCCCAACGATTGTTAGAAATACAAGCTGCCAGAGCTATGCCCTGGGGAGGCACGCTCAGGCAAAAAATAGCTCGCCTTCTTCCTTTGGCCGCTCCTTTAGTATTGACTGCAGCCTATGAAGCGGAACAAACAGCCTTAACTTTAACCTCACGCGGTTTGGGAGCGGCCCAACGGCGTACTTACCTAACCAGTCCCCACACTTCTTTACCGGAGCGCCTTTTGCAAGCGGCTTTAATAATTGCCACCATTTTGCTTCTGCTTAAGCCATTATTCTAAAAGTTAATTAACATGCTAGAACTTAAAGATTTTACTTTTACACCTAAACTTAGTACTAAACCGATATTGGAAGCTATTTCCTTCCAGGCTCACCCGGGAGAATTGATTGCTCTAACTGGAGCTTCAGGCTCTGGGAAAAGTACACTTTTACAAGCTATAGCTGGCTTTATACCCGACTTAATAAAGGGAGAGATAAAAGGCGAGCTATACCTTGACGGCCACCCACTTAAAAAGCTCACACCTGAAGAGCGTTTACACAAGCTAGGTTACATATCTTCACAACCGCACTACCAACTCTCAGGTATTTGCTCCACAGTGAAAGAAGAGGTGGCCTGGAGCTTAGGTAATTTGGGCGTCGACCCGGAAGAAATGCGCACTCGCACCGAGCGTATTTTGCAAGCTTTCAATTTGCAAAATGTGGCCGAATGCCATCCTCAGTCACTCTCCAGCGGTCAGCAACAGCGCCTAATCATAGCTTCTGTGCTCATTTTGGAGCCCAGTGTTTTATTATTAGATGAACCTGCAGCCTTTCTCGACAATGAGGCACGCCAAACTCTTTTGGATTATACGCTTAAATTAGCTTCTTCTCAGCGACTGATAATTTGGGCTTCTTCAAGTTTAGAAGAAGCTGCCTCTTTTCCACGCTGGTTGCAATTAGACAAAGGCAAACTTATTGGCGACGGTCGCCCTTACTTACTTCCCGATGTAGGTAGCCTCAAAGCCCCCTGGACTAGAGTATTGCAAGACTTAAATTTAGAGAAAAAGCAACCTATAACCACTTGGCCAGTTACCGAAGCTGAATCAATAGATTTTTTGCACCAGAATTGGCCAATAGAGGATGGCAAATTGAGACCTGCACCACAGGATATAGCCTACTTAAACTTAACAGAAAAAGCACATACTGCCCCGTTAGCTACAGACTTAACTATAAGCTGGCAAGACGTTTCTTTTAGTTACGACGGGAAGAAACCGACATTAAGCAATATTACTCTGACTTTGCAAGGGCCAGATTGTGTAGCTTTTTGCGGTTCTAACGGAGCGGGGAAAACGACTTTAGCTCAAATGAGCAATGGTTTGCTGCGTCCTCAAAAAGGCGCTTTACTTATAGACGGCCACGATACGAGCAATATTCCCTCTTGGCAACTAGCCTCCCAAGTGGGCTTCATTTTTCATAATGTACGCGAACAAATATTCGCTCCCGATGTTTGGTCAGAAACAGCTTTTGGCCCTCAGAACCTAGGCTTAAGGGCCCAAGAAGTTGAGCAACGCTGTCAAGAAGCCTTAGAGCTTACCCATTTGCTCAACTTAAAAGATATACATCCTTATGAATTGAGCAATGCTCAATTGCGCCGTCTTACCTGGGCCAGCGTTTTAGCTATGCACACAAGAGCTATAGTTATGGACGAGCCCAATGCCGCCTTAGACGAAGAAAGTTGGCAAATTTTTGTCGGTATACTTTGCTATTTGCGCGAACAAAGAAGGACTTTGGTCATTTTAATTACTCACAATATGGATTTAATCAGCCGCTATTGTCAGAAAATAGTTTTACTTAACCAAGGCAAATTAGTCGATTTTGGCAACACGAAAGAAGTATTGCTACGCCATAGGGAATTGCCACGCCCAAGCGCAACTAAGTTTGCTCAAGCCTTGCAACTGGGCACAGATATTGTTGACAGTACACAACTAAAGCGAGAGTTGCAAGCCTCCTCTTCAGACAGTATTGCAGGATAAACGCCAATCCTTTCAAAAAACATACGGACATTTTTATGCATTTTATGGAGGAATCCTTATGTGCTGGGCTTCAACCCTTCTGGCCGTTCCCGCTCTTACAGTTTTAGCTCTTGAATTTATTGCTTCATCTCGCGCCGACGCCGTCGTCAGAGCCGCCGCCGAGCAAGTAGATAATATGCGCGTCGAGTATCCCGACGCCAGCCACGCTCGCTTGCGCTTTTCTTTTCCTTTCCAAAATTCCGGTACTCAACAGGGCTTAGTCATTGATGCTCACGCTTGCTTACAACCTATCGGCTTGCGCTATTCCGATTTACATCCTATCGTAAGTTTAATCAATCCTGAAGCTCCCAGAGAAGACGGTTACTGGGAAGCTGTCATCATTAAACCTGGTAAAAAACTGACCGCCGAAGTCGAAATTTGGTTGACTGCTCCCGACGTCCGTAAAGCCGTCGCCGAATTGGGTGAATTCCGCGTAGATATCAACTTCAAATACTACTGCCGCACCCCTATGAAGTATAAACGTCAAGTTATTACCCTTAATGCCGCCGAGTTTAAGGAAGTAGCTCCCGAAAGACGCAAAGCCGTCAGCGTCAAGCCTCCCAAAAAGGAAATTGCTCCTGACGCTCCGGCCGTTCCCGTTCCTACCCGCTTGCTCATGCCTGGCGACGATATTATTGACGTAGTAAAAGAATACACTGCCGATATAGCCAAGCCCGGTGACATTATCGCCTTAGCCGAAAGCCCTGTAGCCATTATGCAAGGCCGCGTTGCCTATTGTGAGGATATTAAACCTCGCTACTTGGCCCGCCGTCTCAATATGGTCTTTGATATGAACTCCTCTCTCTCATCTGTCTACTCCTTGGAAATGGCCTTCCGCGAAGTCGGCACTTGGAAGATCCTTTATGGTATGTTCCGCGGTTTGATTGGTAAAATTATCGGTCGTCCCGGTGAGTTCTATCGCATTACTGGCCGTATGGTAGCCGCTATCGACGATTGCACCGGTACTTTGCCTCCCTTCGATAAACATGTAGTCTTGGCTCCGGCTTATCCTCAAAAAGTATGCCAAGAGATTAAAGAAGCTACCGGTTTCGATGTAACTATTGTCGACGCCAATGACTTGGGTAAAGTTGATGTATTAGCTATTACCGATCCCAACCGTAAAGCCGAAGTAGTTGAAGCTTTGAAGCCCAATCCTCAGGGCAACGCCGGCGAAATGACTCCTTTGGTAGTTATTAGAGATCGCCGTGTCACTCCAACTACAGTAAACGTAGTTAAGACTGAGCCTATGCCTGCCGTAAAGCCAGCTACAAAACCTGCTACAGAAGTTCCGGTTCCTCAAGCCTAAGATAAAAAGGCTAAAACGGTAAGCACCACCTTGCCGTACAAAAGCTCATAAATATAGCCCCGGCCAGAGTTTTCTAGCCGGGGCTATATATTTTGTTTAATCAAGTAAAATTGAGCATTATTTAGCAAAGCGCAAGAAAAGCAAGCTTAGCTCAAATAAGGCTATAATAGGGCCAGCCACCACGGCACAAGTAAAAGCATCGGGCGTAGGGGTGATAATCGCTGTCAGAACTAAAATAGTAAAGTAAGCTACTCGCCTAGCTCCAGCCAACTTCTCATAGGAAATAAGACCAATTTTGGCTGCCCCGATTATTACTATTGGTAGTTCAAAGACGCAACCACAAACCAAAATTAGTCCAGAGGCAAAGCCCACTACTTCACCTATAGTCCAAAGCGCCGTAATACCTTCAGTTTGGAAACTAAGAAAAAATCGCCACATAATAGGCAAAGCCACAAACCAAGCAAAAGCGGCTCCAGAAGCAAAAAGCAGCAAACAAAGAGGGGCCAAGGCAAGCACTAAGCTGCGTTCTTTACGTGTCAGAGCTGGATTAACAAAAACGCCAATATTATAGATAATAACTGGCAGAGAGATAAATAGCCCAGCGACCATAGCTAATTTTATGAAAGCCATAAAAGCTTCGGTAGGGCTGGTATAGACAAAAGTGAAGCCCTGACCGGCCATAGCTCTCACTTTGGCTAGAAACCGATCTACATAGCAGTAGGCCACACAACTGACTGCCAGCCAAGTAATTGCGCAATAAAAAACACGGCGACGCAACTCTTCCAGATGCTCGCTTAAGCTGAGCTCTACATCTTGATCGGCAACTTCCTGGCTGTTTTCTTCTTCTCGCTGCTCGTTCAAAGTTTAATGTTTTTCCTCTATCGCAGATTTAGATTCAGTGGAAGCGGAAGTGGCTGTCGAGTTGCCTTCTTCGTAGCCTTCTTTAAATTCCTGACCGACTGAGCGCACGTTATTGAGCATTTTTTTGCCTAATTTGCCAATATATTTGGGACCGAAAAGCAAAACAGCCGCTCCCAAAATTAAAGCCCACTCTCCAAGTCCCAAACCAAACATAGCTATTTAAACTCCATAAAAAAAAGATACAGCAGCCCCCAAAACAACTAGCAAAGGGCTTTTTCTAGGGTAACTACAAATCGAACCCAAGCTGAGAGGCGTCGCTTTTTGACTTTTTATTTTGCTCCATACGCTTAAGTAAAGCTTCGGCCCTTTGCAACAAAGCTGAAGGCATACCGGCCAACTTAGCTACATAAATACCATAACTGCGATCGGCACCGCCGGGTACGATTTTGTGCAAGAAAACTACTTCATCTGGCAATTCTTTAACAGCTACTCTAAAATTTCGACAACCTTTGAGAGTGCGCCCCAGCTTAGTCAATTCATGAAAATGGGTAGCAAAAAGAGTTAAGGGCTTAGGGCCATCGTGTAAATACTCTACTACCGCTTGAGCTATAGCTAAACCATCAAACGTGCTAGTACCTCGCCCAATTTCATCCAATACTACCAAAGATTTAGCTGTCGAATTATTGACAATATTGGCAGTTTCACTCATTTCTACCATAAAAGTAGATTGGCCTAAGTGAAGATCATCGCTAGCTCCCACTCTAGTAAAGATTCTGTCGAAGATAGAAAGCTTAGCCCGTTGAGCAGGCACAAAAGAGCCCATTTGGGCTAAAATAGCAATTTGGGCCACTTGTCTAAGCCAAGTAGACTTACCGCTCATGTTAGGGCCAGTCAAAATAATCATCGGTTTATCGGCATTTAAATGGCAATCGTTAGGCACAAATTCACCTAAAGTTTGTTCTACAACAGGGTGGCGTCCTTGGATAATTTCCGCACAAGGCTCTTCAGCCAGTTCGGGACGAACCCAACCGCGACTGACAGCAATTTGGGCAAAGGACGCGTAAATATCTAATTCAGCTAAAAGTTTAGCTAAGCGACGCAAAGCTGGCGTATGGCTAGCCGCCGCAGCCCGTAATTCCTGAAAAAGTTCATACTCTAACTTTTTGATTTGCTCTTGAGCGCCCAGAACTTTGACTTCGTGTTCTTTTAATTCGGGGATAATATAACGTTCGCTGTTAACCAAAGTCTGTTTGCGCGTATAGTGAAGAGGTACCAATTTGGAATTGGCTTTTGTTACTTCAATGTAATAGCCGAAAACAGAAGTGTAACCTACTTTTAAATTTTTTATGCCAGTACTTTCCCGTTCTCGCTCTTCCAAACGGCTCAGCCACTCCTTGCCGTGAGAATGGAGTTCGCGCAATTCATCCAATTTGGCATTGTAACCTTGACGAATAATGCCACCTTCTTTTAGAGACAGCGGAGCCTCGGGATTGATGGCTCTTTCTAGCAATTCGCTAAGTTGAGCAAAATCCTGAGCATCTTGCTCCAAGCCTTTTTCTATAGTTTGCCAAGCTGGAGATTTTAAGTTTCTGACTATAGCAGCAAAAACTGGTACTTTGGCTAGAGAAGCTCCAATGCCAAGTAATTCTCGCGCATTAAAAGTTCCGTAAGAAACTCTAGCCAAAAGACGCTCTATATCAACTACAGTTTTTAATTCGCGCCTTAATTCAGCTCTCGCCCCTTCATTTTCAACCAAGTCTTGGCAAAAATCATGGCGTAAAGTGATAGTTTCTTTATCACACAAGGGACGTAAAATCCACTCTTTAAGCTTGCGAGCTCCCATAGAAGTACAAGTAGAGTCTATAGCTCCCAACAAGCTGCCCTTGCGCTCCCTGCCCAAGAGGGTCTCGACCAGTTCCAAATTGCGCCGAGTAGTGAGATCGATAATTAAATTGCTTCTATCGGCTAAAAGGCGAGGCGGTTCTAAAGTGATAGTATGATGCAAAGCTATATGCTTAATATAATCGAGCATACAAGCTAAAGCTGCTACGCCTTGTTTATACTCAGATAAGCCCAAACCAGCTAAGCTGCCCAGCTTAAATTCGCGTTTAAGCATATCCTCACAAACTTCATTATTAGCAGAAAAAATTCGAGGAACTAAACTGAGAGTGCGTATTTGCGCTTTAAGGGTATCAATTAAGCCAGATATTTTATTATCGGAGGCTTGCTCTACATAGATTAACTCTGAAGGCTGAAAACGCAAAACTTCTTCAGCTATTTGCTCAATGTTATCTAAGGCAAATTCGCAGCCGTAGAAGTCGCCAGTGCCAACGTCAGCAGCCGCAAAGCCGACCCGACTATTTTTACCGAAGACTAGACACACTAAATAGTTATGATCTTTATCATCAAGGCTTTGTGTGTCTAAAATAGTGCCTGCAGTAACGATACGTGTCACTTCGCGGGGCACAATGCCCTTACATTCAGAAGGTAAAGCCATTTGATCGGCTACAGCCACTCTGTGTCCCTTGGCTACCAATACTCGCAAATAAGCTTCCAACGTGTGCAAAGGAATACCGGCCATAGGTATTTTGCGTCCGGCTCCCCCTTCTTTGGAGGTCAGGACAATTTCGCCATCTCTAGCAAATATTTCCGCCCCTTGACCGTAAGCTTCATAGAAATCACCACATTGCATTAAAACCAAACAGTCGGGATTGGCTTCACACAAGCTGAAATACTGTTGAAATAGCGGAGTTAATTGTTCTTTATTATTGGCAGCCATAAGTCTTAAAAATTATTCTCTCTAAAAAATAGGTAATTTTATAAATACTACCAGTTTCGTTTCAAGCAAAAAAAAACCAACCCCTACTTTCTCGGGGTCAGTTTCAGTTGGGAAAAGTTTAGAGGTTCGGACCTTTAGTCTTCGTCGTCCCAATCTTCGTCCTCATCCTCGTCTTCTTCGTCCCATTCCTCGTCGTCTTCGTCGTCCCAGTTTATATCGTCTTCTTCGTCATCCCACTCGCTGTCGTCTTCTTCATCCCATTCGCTATCGTCTTCTTCGTCCCAATCGTCCTCTTCTTCATCATCCATGTCATCATAGAAATCGTCTTCGTCATCCATGTCGTAATCATGGTTGCGTCTAGCGCCATATCTAGTTTCTGCATCGTTCCACCACATAGCTCGGTTCTCCTTAGAATATTGAAAATTAGACAACTCGGCTGCACTTCACACAGCTTCGTCAAAACTTTATGACTTCAGATTCTTTTTTTAAGTTAATTGACGGAGTATGTCAAGACGTACGACCATATAATCGAAACTTCCAAACAAAGTTTAGTCGCAGTTGCTAATTTTAACCGACTTTTGCTCAGCAACTTAGGTTGACAGGAAGAGCAAATTGCTGACAGAAAGACGAATGCTAACATTAACAGCTACAAATTTGCAAGACTCCTCCCACAGCCCCCAAGGCCATGGGGTTTCGCGTACTGAAACAAAAGGATTTTATTTATGAAAAAGCGTCCCGTACCTACTGAAGAATTAGTATTTTCTGCCGAGCACCTCAATAATCGCGGCCAATTTCTGGCTTTGCGCAGCAATGATACTCAAGCTAGATGTTATTGCGTAGCTCCCCAAGATCACGCTCTTTGCATGATAGGTGGTAAAAAAAGAGGTGCTCGCCAGAGTTGGTTACGCCAAGTGACGGAGCCGGGACCCGACCGCCGAGAAGCTGTTTGCCCACATTTTGGCTTTTGCGGTGGCTGTGCTTTACAACATATAGAATATAGCCAGCAAGCCATAATGAAGGCTGCTCCCATTGAGAATGCCTTGCACAATTTGGCTCCTCAAGTCAAAATTCTACCTGTACAAGAAGCTCCTACTCCTTGGTATTACCGTAGCAAAGTAGAGTTAAGTTTTATAGATGATCGCTTAGGCTTTAATATTCGCGGTCTCTTCCAAAAAGTTACTAATGTTGAAGAATGCTTTATTGGTCCGCCTTGCAATAGAGAAGTAATCGGCACGGTACGTCAATGGCAAAAAAAGCATGCTTTTCCTGGCTGGAATCCCAAAAGTAATAGCGGCTTTTTGCGTTATTTAGTTATTCGCTATAGTTCCTATACAAAGCAATTTTTAGTAGCTCTAATAACAGCCACACCAACTTCTTTTGCCATTGATGAAGCAGAAAATCCACTACAGCAATTGGCTAAAGAATTGATGGAAATACCTGGAGCAGCCGGAGTTATCCATGTTATCCACGACGATATAAGTCCAGTAGCTTCCGGAAAAGAAGAATATTTATTGGCCGGTAAAGCGGAAATTCAGGAGAAAGTAAACGATTTAGAGTTTTCTTTAGGCTGGCGCTCTTTCTTCCAATCAAACCCGCCAGCTTACGCTCATATGTTGCGCACAGCTCGCCAATGGGTAGGCCACCAGGAAAAGATCCTCGATTTATACTGCGGCGTAGGCAGCATAGGCTTATCTTTGGAAGGCAACCTTATCGGCGTAGAAGCCGTTCCGCAAGCGATTGAACATGCCAAACTCAATGCAGCCCGTTTAGGACGCT
Source organism: Candidatus Bruticola papionis (assembly GCA_002407045.1). Taxonomy (GTDB): domain Bacteria; phylum Vulcanimicrobiota; class Xenobia; order Xenobiales; family Xenobiaceae; genus Bruticola; species Bruticola papionis. The sequence continues at coordinate 100,050 of DHKB01000022.1, forward strand.
CTGCCGAATTTTACTGTGCCAATTCTGAAGACTGGCCCAGCTTGGAATGCAGCTTGCTCATTTTAGATCCTCCCCGCAGCGGCTGCCATCCCAAAATGATCGAACGCGTCGTCAACGAAGGGCCAGAAAAGTTGCTCTATATTTCCTGTAATTGCCAACGCTTTATTGAAGAATATGCCACTTTGCAAAAGGCATACCGCTTAGTACAAGCTCAACTTTACGATTTTTTCCCCCACACTCCACATATTGAAACGCTTATGTTGTTAGAAAAAATCTAGGTATAAACAAAAATAGGGGCGCCTTTTTCAAGAGAAAAGACGTCCCTATTTCTTTCTTACGGATTATACTCTTTCTCACTATGCATCCTTAGTATCATAAGGATAGTCAGGTGTGATATTAAATTGCAACTCCGTAGCGTGAATTTCCTCAATATGTTTTTGAATATCTGCCGCCAATGCAGAAAAACTAGCGTTACCTTCTTCCAAGGCTTTTTTTGCCTGTATGAAATTTGATCCGCTCAATTTTGCATACAACTTAACCATAGCGGCAGTTGTCTTTTCTGGCTTACAAAAACTAATCGTGTACACAGTTTCGTCTATATCAATTGGTGGAAAATATGTTGTAACCCATCCCCAACCACATTTCGGACACAACATGCCACCAGTGCAACCTTTATGATAAGACTCCATTTCTGCTCCACATTTTTCACATATTATCTTTTCACTCATTTTTTTGCACCTCCAGGATAGAATTTTATAAAGCGTCCCCGGTTACTTTTGTCTGGAAGGTTCGGATTCATCCTACTGCGACCTACGACAAAATAGCTGCCATCCGGTCTTGCCCAGACAAGCTTTGTCGGCGCTTTTACGACCACATTCAGTTGATCCGCTAACCCCTGTGCAAAACCACGAGAAACACCACCTGTGTCACAGGATAGCAATCGAATTGATCTTCCTTTGAAATCTGGATCTTTTGCTATAAGTCTTGCGACAGTTCGATGAGAAATCTCAACTGAGGCTCCGTTATGCTGTATTTGTATCGTCTTGGTTGTTCCGTGAGCAATAACATCATAAAAGCCGTTGGTATCAATATACCTTCATTTTTTGATAAATTTGCTGAAATCATCATCCGGATCCATGTAGTATGCACTTCCCGGCACTACGTTGCTGCCATAAGTGCCGAAATATAAACCGCTTCGTCCACTGCCCATTAGCGATTACCTCCATGCATACGGGTCGTCCAATCAGGGTATTGAATGAACTCCGTACGGTGCAAGTAATCACCAAAAACATCGCTCGGCATTGCTCCGTAGACCATAACAACTTCTGGTTCAAGCGTATCAAGCATAGCTTTAAGGCCATGCTTAAAGTAATACTTTTCGATACGGCTATTGATACAACCGTAAGTACCGATACATGTCACACTATGCTTTGGCAACCCTAAGAACGCAACACGCTCCGGAAAGTAATCAGTAGTATAAGTATGTTCATTACCCCAGCGAGCCATCGGATAGACATTACATCCATTTCCCTGATAATAGCTTGCAATCGCCCTACTACGGTAAAGATTGGTAATCTGAACCGCTAATGGGGCATCTACATACAGTGAACAATCAGTAGGAAGCAAATATCTGAATCGGCGAAAGTCCTCTATGTAAGCAGCAGGATCAATCAGAACCTCTGCAAATTTTGGATCCTTTTCAAAGAAACAAATAGCGTCATCCGTGCCGAGAGATTTATCGCGTTTTGTAAAGGGCGTAAAACCTGTAGGAACAGATATAGTATCAGGTGCTGAAATTACAGGAATATCAAGTAAACCATCAAATTTTGCACCTCGAACGAGTTCAGGGTTACAACCATCATCAAGGTTGGCTTTTCTTTTCATTTTTGCCTCCATCGCGTCGCTGACTTGACTCTAGAAAGTAAGGAAGAAGCAAAAAAAGCCTAGTCAACGATTATCGGAGCCATTTATATAGCGATATAAGTTTCGGCTCCACAGCCAATGTACTCAAGTAGAAAAAGCCATTCTCCTAAACTTCTTTAGGAAAACGGCTTTTTTGTCTTTGGCTGTGTTCAAAAGAGTTTATCAAAGCTTATTTTGTGAAGTTTTATGACGCAATTGAAAATTACATTTAGCTAGATAACTGTCAGTCCATCAGTTCTGCTACGCCTACTACAAAGCTTACTTTTGGAAATTGCATACCAAAAGAGCAAAGTTTACACGAACTAACTGGTGACCTTATTCAGCCGATTATCAATCTTATTGAATAAGGCCAAGACTTCCAAAAATGGCGCAAGGATATTATCCCTAAGCTATAGAGCGTTTAGTCAGGTAAAACTTACAACAATTTATAGAACAGCATGACTCACGCAGAGCAAGTTGACAAGGCTAGGCTCACATAGGAAGAGTAAAGCCGAATTATTGGGGATATTAGAAAATTAGCAGACACAAGGTTAAGCTTTACTCATGTCTATACAAAATACAACTTGACCTTTAGAGCATCTTTAACTGTGAATCTTAAGATATAATTCTCTAATTTCTTCAGGCACTTCGTCGGTACTAATGTCGATGCAATGGCCATTTTCTACCGCTTGCTCATAATACCAGCACTTGTATTTCAGTACGTCCAACACTTTATACATGCGTTCAATTTCTGCTTCTACGCTGGCCTTTTGCTTGCGAAAGAGCTCGCGCCTTTGCAAAAAAGTTTTGCTGCCCTGGCTACACCATTCGATAAATTGCTTTATATCTTTCACTCCCAAACCAGATTTTTTTAAGCACTCAACAATTCTTAAAGTTTCTATCTCCCGATCCGTAAATTGACGTATACCAGACGAGCGTTGCAAATTAGGGAAAAAACCTTCTTTATCATAAAAGCGCAACGTAGAGATAGGTAAATCGAACAGCTTAGCAATTTGCCCAATAGTATAAGTTTGCAAAATAGTATCTTCCTAGCGAATTTTTTTAGCCCCGAACACTTGACCTAAAGTTAGGTTTAGGTCTTACACTCCAGCACACAGGGGGCCAACAATAAAGTCAACAATTTTTGTGAGGTTCACAATCAATGTCTAAAAAAGTTTTAGTAATAAGCACTAGCTTAAGAAAAAATAGCAATTCCGAAGCCATGGCCGACTCCTTTATAGTCGGCGCTCAGGCAGCTGGCCACGACGTTAAGAAAATCAGCTTGCGCGGCAAGAAAATTGCTTTTTGTCAAGGGTGCCTGGCTTGTCAGAGCACACAAAAGTGCGTTATTGATGACGACGCTGTAGAAATTGCCTCTCAGATGGGCCAAGCAGACGTTATTGCTTTTGCTACTCCCATTTATTACTACGAAATGAGCGGTCAAATGAAAACTATGCTCGACCGCGCCAATCCTCTCTTCTCTTCAAATTACGCTTTTCGCGATATTTATATGCTTACTGCCGCAGCTGAAGACGATAGCTATGTACCGGAAAAGGCTATAAATGGTTTACAAGGCTGGATCGATTGCTTTGAAAAGGCCCATTTGGCTGGTTCCCTATTTGCCGGTGGAGTGACCAAGGCAAGCGATATCGAGAGCCACCCTGCTTTACAACAAGCTTACGCTTTGGGCAAAGCGATCTAAGTTTATTATACAAACTGAGGAGTATACACAATGTTAGGTAATTTCACTTATTGCAATCCTACCAAGCTCTACTTTGGCGAAGAAGCTTTACAAAATTTGGCTCCAGAGTTGGCTAAATACGGCAAAAACATAGTTTTAGTCTACGGTGGCGGATCTATTAAGAAAAACGGTATCTACGCTCAAGTAAGAGAAATTTTGCAAAGATGTGGCAAAAATGTAGCAGAAATTGCCGGTGTTATGCCCAATCCAACTTTGGCCAAGCTTTATGAAGGCGTGGACATTGCCCGTCAGCACAAAGCAGACTTCATTTTAGCTGTAGGCGGCGGTTCAGTTTGCGATTATAGCAAGGCTGTTTCCGTGTCCGTCAATTGCCAGGACGATCCTTGGGAAAAATATTTTGTTCGTTTTGAAGAGCCAGATTGCGAAACTATTCCTGTAGGTTGCGTTCTCACTATGGTAGGCACAGGTTCGGAAATGAACGCCGGTTCTGTTATTACCAACCAAGAGACCAAGCAAAAAACCGGCCACGTCTTTGCCAGCGAAAAGATTATGCCCCGTTTTTCGATCTTAAATCCTCGCTTTACCATGACTTTGCCTCATTATCAGATGGTAGCTGGCATTTATGATATTTTTAACCATATCTGTGAGCAATATTTCTCTGGTACCGATGATAATACTAGCGACTATATCAGCGAAGGTTTAATGCGTTCAGTTATTCACTCCGGACGTATTGCCAATAAAGATCCGCAAAATTATGAAGCTAGAAGCAATATTATGTGGACGGCGACTTGGGCTTTGAATACTTTAGTAGCTAAAGGTAAGCCTACCGACTGGATGGTACATATGCTCGGCCAAGCTGTAGGCGGCCATACCAATGCTACTCACGGCATGACCTTAGCGGCTGTTTCTTTGCCTTATTATCGCTATATTATGCCTTATGGCTTGGACAAATTTAAGCGTTTTGCCATCAATATTTGGGGCATTAAAACTGAAGGCAAGAGTGATGAGCAAATAGCTTCCGAAGGTTTGGAAGCTATGCAAGCCTGGATGAAAGAATTGGGCTTGGCTTCTAATATCAGTGAATTGGGCGCCACAGAGGATATGCTTGAAGCTATTACCGATTCTACCTTTATTCTCGAAGGCGGTTATAAAAAACTTAACCGTGCGGAAGTAAGCGAAATTTTAAGAGCCAGTCTCTAAATATAAAATATTTATCGATATAACGATATAAGCGAGCGCATTAAGTTTTTAACGAACTTTGTGCGCTTATTTCTTTTTCTCTAATCAGACAGGTGCCTAAAATAGACTTAAATTTGCATAGGTAAAAAGCATTTTTTAGTAGAAAGCGAGAACTAAGAAAAAGAAAACGTGACGAAAGGATCTAACTGACGTGACAAATGACTGTCCGCTTAAACGTTTGACCAACCATTGGAGTCGCTGGTGGTCGGTTCGTCCTCTGTTTAAGTCTTCGATTTTTGTGCGCAGATTAGTGGGCGAAGAAGACGCTCGCATTAACGCTGTCAACCTTTTAGAGCTAAAGCCAGGGCAGCGCGTGCTAGATCTAAGCTGCGGCCTGGGGGCCAACTTGCGTTATTTGCAAGCCACCGGAGCTGAAGTTGTAGCTGTAGACGAAAATCCGGAAAATGTTGAAGCGGCTCGTACAGAGATCCGTGCCAATCATTTTTTGAATATCAGGGCCATGAGTTTAAAAGATGCTGAGCAAGTTCTGGAAGAAGGTAGCTTCGACGCTATACTTTGTACTGGTACTTTTACTAGCAGCTCAAATCCCTATATGTGCTACTACAATGCTTGCCGTTGGCTTAAGCCTGGAGGGCTCATTGCAGCAGTAGATTATGTAAATGACGATTGTCTTGAAGATCAGCTACTCTTTGGAGCTTTTATTTTCTCCACTTATATGCTGGCTGACAGCACTCCCAACAATGCCTGGGAATTTGGCTTAGGTTGTTTTTGCGATATTCTTTTCCGCGAAGATATGCAAGGCGGCATTTCTAAATTGGTCTTAGCTCGCAAGCGTCCCAATGGAGTAGTGCCTCCTCCTCCCAAGCGCGTAGAGATTCCAGTTTGCCAACCGCGCCAAGCTTCTTGTTCTTGTCCTAGTCTGTCTCAGAGTTTCTCCTCGCTACTGAGCGAAGCCAGAAATGCTTTACAAGATTGGCAAACTAAACAACAAGAGGCAAAAATTAAAGCGGCAGCGGAAAAAAAAAGATCTGATGAACTAGCTAAAGCAGAAGTGGAAGCTATAGCTACTAAGTTAGAAGCTGAGGCCAGAGCTAAAGCAGAAGCTGAGGCTAAAGAAAAGGCTGAAGCCGAAGCCAGAGCTAAAG